>JAVHVL010000180.1:0-15590 GCA_032160565.1 Pseudonocardiales bacterium
GCCGAGGCCGGGCCAGCGAGGTGCACTCCGACCTGCGCCCAATCGTCTCTCGTCGGTTCGTCAGGGCGGGTCAGGAGGACGCCGGGTGACAGTCGTTGCCAGTTCCCCCGTCTCAGCTCGGTGCGCACCCTTGCCGGTGTCAGGCCGAGGCGCGCGACCTGCGCCGGAACGAGGATCCGCGAGAGCTCGAAGCCGTCGACGTGCCGCACCCGAACGAGCATGGCCGCAAGGAGCTGCGCCGAGCCGCCGCGCATGCGACCTGTGGACAACGGAGCTGCGCGCCAAGAGTGGTCAACGGGCCGGTGACGGTCAGCACGGATATGGTAGGAACCCCTGGGTATCTCCGGCGGCACGCCACCCCTGTACCAACGGAGCACCCAGACACCAGTACCGCTACCGCAGTGGCAACCCCACCCGGTGCGTCGATACGAGGAGTGGTCCATGAGTGAGCACGTACATGCCGTGCACCCGGAGCCGGACATGGTCCAGCTGCTCACGCCGGAGGGTCAGCGCGTCGAGCACCCCGACTACCCCCTCGACATTACCGACGAGCAGATCGCGGCGCTGTACCGCGACCTCGTGCTCGTCCGCCGCATCGACACCGAGGCCATCGCGCTGCAGCGACAGGGCGAGCTCGGGCTGTGGGCCAGCCTGCTCGGCCAGGAGGCCGCCCAGATCGGCGCCGGGCGGGCGCTGCGCCCGCACGACATGGCCTTCCCCAGCTATCGAGAGCACGGCGTCGCCTGGTGCCGCGACGTCGACCCGCTGACCCTGCTCGGGCTGTTCCGCGGCACGAACCTCGGCGGCTTCAGCCCGTACGAGCACAACTTCAACACGTACACGATCGTGATCGGCGCCCAGACGCTGCACGCGGCCGGGTACGCGATGGGGGTGGTGCGCGACGGCGCCGTCGGCACCGGCGACCCCGACCGGGACACCGCCGTACTCACCTTCTTCGGCGACGGCGCCTCCAGCCAGGGCGACGTCAACGAAGCGTTCGTGTTCTCGGCGGCCGGCAATCTGCCGGTCGTCTTCTTCTGTCAGAACAACCAGTGGGCCATCAGCGAGCCGGTCACCACGCAGAGCCGCATCCCGCTCTACCAGCGGGCCCGTGGCTTCGGCTTCCCCGGCGTGCGCGTGGACGGCAACGACGTCCTCGCCAGCCTGGCCGTCACCCGCAAGGCACTCGACGACGCGCGCAACGCGCAGGGCCCCACGCTGATCGAGGCATTCACCTACCGGATGAACCCGCACACCACGTCCGACGACCCCACCCGCTACCGGCTCGGCGCCGAGGCGGAGACCTGGAAGCTCAAGGACCCCATCGCCCGGGTCAAGGCCTATCTCACCCGCAACGCGCAGCTGCCCCACGACTTCTTCGACGGCGTCGAGGCCGAGTCGCAGCGCCTCGCCGAGCACGTCCGCACCGGATGCCGCGCGCTGCCGAACCCCACGCCGGCCTCACCGTTCGACGCCCTCTTCGAGGACATGCCGGACGAGCTGCGCGAGCAGCGGGACGAGTTCGTCGACTTCGTCGCCTCCATCGATGAGGAGGTGCACGCCCGATGAGCGAGCCCACGGCGATCGGCCAGAAGCTCACGATGGCCAAGGCCCTCAACGAGGGGCTGCGCAAGTCCATGGAGGACGACCCGAAGGTCCTCGTCATGGGCGAGGACGTCGGCAAGCTCGGCGGCGTCTTCCGCATCACCGACGGGCTGCAGAAGGACTTCGGCGAGGACCGGGTCATCGACACCCCGCTCGCGGAGTCCGGGATCATCGGCACCGCGGTCGGCCTGGCCATCCGCGGCTACCGCCCGGTCTGCGAGATCCAGTTCGACGGCTTCGTCTTCCCCGGCTTCGACCAGATCGTCAGCCAGGTCGCGAAGATCCACAGCCGCTCCGCCGGGCTGGTCAAGATGCCGATCACGATCCGCATCCCGTTCGGCGGCGGCATCGGTGCGGTGGAACATCACAGCGAGTCGCCGGAGTCGTACTTCGCGCACGCCCCCGGCTTGAAGGTCGTCAGCTGCGCCAGCCCGTCCGACGCGTACTGGATGATCCAGCAGGCGATCGCCTCCGACGACCCGGTCATCTTCTTCGAGCCGAAGCGCCGCTACTGGGCCAAGGGCGAGGTAGCCGACGCCCCGCTGCCGCTGCACCAGGCCCGGATCGCGCGCGCCGGCAGCGACGTCACCGTCGCGGCCTACGGCCCGATGGTCACCACGGCACTCGAGGCGGCGGCCGTGGCAGCCGAGGAGGGGCGCGACGTCGAGGTCCTGGACCTGCGCTCGCTGTCCCCGCTGGACATGCCGACGATCCTCGACTCGGTCCGCCGCACCGGGCGCCTGGTCGTCGTGCACGAGGCGTGGCGCAACGTCAGCGTGAGCTCCGAGGTGGCCGCCCGCGTGCAGGAGCAGGCGTTCTACTCCCTGGAGGCGCCGGTCCTGCGCGTCACCGGCTATGACACCCAGTACCCGCCGAGCCGGTTGGAAGAGGAATGGCTGCCCAACGTCGACCGCATCCTCGATGCCGTCGACCGCTCCCTCTCGTACTGAAAGGCTCGCCTCCGTGGCAGACATCAAGCAGTTCAAGCTCCCCGACGTCGGCGAAGGGCTGACCGAGGCCGACATCCTCACCTGGCGCGTACAGGTCGGCGACGCCGTGGAGCACAACCAGATCGTCGTCGAGGTGGAGACGGCCAAGGCCGCCGTCGAGCTCCCGTCCCCGTACGCCGGCATCGTCACCGAACTGCACGTCAGCGAAGGGGACACCGTCGACGTCGGCAAGCCGCTCATCTCGATCGACATCGCGCCAGGCGCCGGCGGGCAAAGCACGGCTCCCGGCACGGATGACGCCGCGCCGACCCAGGCCGCCAGCGCCACCGATGACCTCGTCCCGTCACCCCAGCAGTCCGACGCCGACGCCGCCAGCGCGGCCGTCGGCGAGCCGAAGCGGCAGCCGGTGCTCGTGGGCTACGGCCCGCGCGCCGAGGGGACCACTCGGCGCCGACGCCGCACGGAGGCGGTCACCCCGTCCGCCCACACCGCGTTCAACGTGCCACCCGAGCCGCCCGAGCCGGAGTCCGAGCCGGTCCACGTCGCCGCCGCACACCGGGTCCTGGCCAAGCCGCCGGTACGCAAGCTCGCCAAGACGCTCGGTGTCGACCTCACCACGGTCGCCCCGACCGGCCCGAACGGCACCGTCTCCCGCGAGGACGTGGCGCAGGCGGCCGACGGCGCGGCCGACGGCGCGGCCACCGCCCCGACCGCCACCGCGGCGGCGCGGGGCGGGGCCCGCGAGACGCGGATCCCGATCAAGGGCGTACGCAAGCACACCGCTGCGGCCATGGTCGCGTCCGCGTTCACCGCGCCGCACGTCACCGAGTTCGTCACCATCGACGTCACCGCCACGATGGAGTTGCGCGACCGGGTGGCCGCGCGGCGCGAGTTCCGCGACGTCAAGGTGTCGCCGCTGCTGTTCGTGGCTAAGGCCGTGATCCTGGCGGCCCAGCGCACTCCGGAGATCAACGCCACGTGGGACGAGGCCGCCGGCGAGATCGTGCTCAAGCACTACGTGAACCTGGGCATCGCGGCTGCCACCGACCGGGGGCTGATCGTGCCGAACATCAAGGACGCCGACGCGCTCTCGCTGCGCGAGCTGGCCGACGCGATCGGCGCGCTCACCGACATGGCCCGGTCCGGCAAGACGCCACCGGCCGACATGTCCGGCGGCACGATCACGATCACCAACGTCGGCGTCTTCGGCGTCGACACCGGCACCCCGATCCTCAACCCCGGCGAAGCGGGCATCGTCGCCTTCGGGGCGATCCGCCGGATGCCCTGGGTGGTCGGGTCCGGTGATGGCGGGGGAGAGCGGATCGAGCCCCGCTGGGTCACCCAGCTGGCGGTCTCCTTCGACCACCGGCTGGTGGACGGGCAGCAGGGGTCGCAGTTCCTGTCCGGTGTCGCCGCGGTCCTTACGGATCCCGGCCTCGCACTCCTGTAGGCCGACGATGTGTTGGAGCTTACGGGAATATGGTTACGGTTCATTCGGTTGACGAGGTATTCTGATAAATGATTCAGGTATCGAAAGAGGACCGACATGACCCGCCACACGCACAACCTCACCGCCCGCCTGCGGCAGCGCCGCAACGTCCGCGAGTTCGAGCGCGCCCTGCGCAGCGCCTCGCCGTCGATGCAGCAGGAGCTCTTCGCCGCCGCGGCGCATCAGAACAACAGCCTCAGCCGCTGACCCCGGTAACAGCTCGGGGCGTGCGATGACGTCCGTACGCGTCCGCGCGCCCGAGCTGACCGCCAGCGGCGGCTGGTTGAACGCCGCCACACCACTGACGCTCGCGTCCCTGCGCGGGCGTTTTGTGTTGCTCGACTTCTGGACGTTCGCCTGCGCCAACTGCCTGCACGTGCTGGACGAGTTGCGTCCGCTGGAGGAGAAGTATGGCGACATCCTCACCGTGGTCGGCGTGCACTCCCCGAAGTTCGCGCATGAGGCGGAGCCCACCGCGGTGGCAGCTGCCGTCGAGCGGTACGAGGTGCACCACCCGGTCGTGAACGACCCGCAGCTGCTGCTGTGGCAGCAGTACGCCGTGCGCGCCTGGCCCACCCTCGTGCTGATCGATCCGGAGGGTTACGTCGTGGCGCAAGCCGCCGGCGAGGGGCAGGTCAGTGCCCTCGACGCCACGATCGCGGCGCTCGCCGCCGTGCACGAGGCGCGCGGCACGCTGCATCGCGGCGGCGGCGGGTACGTCCCGCCACCCCGGCGGCCGTCCATGCTGCGCTTCCCCGCCAAGGCCGTGCTGCTCCCGGCCGAGCGCACCGGACGCGACGCCGATTCACTGCTCGTCGCCGACGCCGGCCACCACCAGCTCGTGGAGCTCGCGCTCGACGGTGGGGTCGAGACGGTGCTGCGCCGGATCGGCACTGGCTCCCGCGGCCGGGGCGACGGCGCGGCCGGGACCGCCTCGTTCGCCGAGCCGAACGGCCTCGCCCTACTGCCTCCCCGCACCGCGCCCTACGACGTGGTGGTCGCCGACACGGCCAACCACGTGCTGCGCGGCGTGCGGCTCGCCGACGGCGCCGTCGTGACCACTCTCGATCTCCCCGCCGCGCTCGCCGACGCGCGCACGATCACCGGCCCGTTGCCTGCCGTGCTCTCACCGTGGGACGTCGCCTGGTGGCCTGCGCTGAACCGGCTGGTGGTGGCGGCGGCCGGCGTGCACCTGCTGCTGTCCGTAGATCCGGTCAGCGGCGCCGCCGACATCCTCGCCGGCACCACCGTCGAGGGGCTGCGCGACGGCCCCGCACTCGACGGCTGGCTCGCCCAGCCGTCCGGGCTGGCTGTGGACGGCGACCGCGTGTGGTTCGTCGACTCGGAGACGTCCGCCTTGCGATACCTCACCGCCGACGGCACGCTGCACACCGCCGTCGGCGAGGGGCTGTTCGACTTCGGTCACGTCGACGGGGCGGCGGCTGACGCCCGGCTGCAGCACCCGCTCGGCGTCACGCTGCTTGCGGACGGGTCCGTCGCCGTGCTCGACACGTTCAACGGCGCGGTGCGCCGCTACGACAGGGCCGCCGGCGAGGTGACGACGCTGGCCGATGGCCTGGCCGAGCCGTCCGGAGCGGTGCTCGTCGACGGCGAGCTGGTCGTCGTCGAGTCGGCCGCGCACCGGTTGGTGCGGCCCGTCCCGGGCTCGCAGCTCGTCTTCGGCGCGGCGATGCACACGCAGCGGCCGGTGCAGGCGGTGTCGCCCGGCACCGTAGAGCTGGCGGTCGTCTTCCAGCCTGCGGCAGGGCGCAAGCTGGACGAGCGGCTCGGCCCGTCCACGACGTTGACGGTGCGCGCGTCGCCGCCGGAGCTACTGCTCGACGGCGCCGGCGAATCGACCGAGCTGAGCCGCACCCTGCGCATCGCCGACGTGGCCGGCGCGGCGGTGGACGGTGTCCTGCACGTGACGGCCCAGGCCGCCTCCTGTGACGACGACCCGGCGATCGAGCACCAGGCCTGCTACCTCGCGCGCCAGGACTGGGGCGTCACGATCCGCGTCGCGCCGGATGGTGCAGGCGAGGTCCGCCTGGTGCTGCTCGGCTGATCGCGTGGCGCGTCAAGTAGCGTCGAGAAGCGTGACTACTCAACCAATTCGCATCGGAGTGCAGCTGCAGCCCCAGCACGCCGACTACGCCGCCATCCGCCGTGCCGTAGCGGCGGCCGAAGATCTCGGCGTCGACGTGATCTTCAACTGGGACCACTTCTACCCGCTCTACGGCGACGCGGACGGCAAGCACTTCGAGTGCTGGACGATGCTCGGCGCCTGGGCCGAGCAGACCAGCCGCGTCCAGATCGGCGCGCTCGTCACCTGCAACAGCTACCGCAACCCGGACCTGCTCGCCGACATGGCCCGCACCGTCGACCACGTGAGCGACGGCCGGCTGATCCTCGGCATCGGCTCGGGCTGGTTCGAGAAGGACTACACCGAGTACGGCTACGACTTCGGCACGGCCGGTGACCGCCTGAACGATCTGGGCGACGCGCTGCCGCGCATCGAAGCCCGCTGGGCGAGCCTGAACCCCGCACCCACGCGCAAGATCCCGGTGCTGATCGGTGGTGGCGGCGAGAAGAAGACACTGCCCCTCGTCGCCCGGCACGGGGATATCTGGCACTCGTTCAGCGACGTGGAGACCCTGCGGCACAAGTCCGCCGTGCTCGACCGGCACTGCGCGGACATCGGCCGCGACCCGTCCGATATCGAGCGCTCCGTCGGCACTCCGGACGGCGACCCGGACGAGGTGGCGCAGCCGCTGCTGGACGCCGGCGCGTCGCTGTTCACCGTTGCCGTGGGCGGCCCGGACTACGAGCTGACCAAGCTGAAGCGCTGGCTGGCCTGGCGGGACGCCCGCTGACCCGAGTGACGGATCAGCGCCCCGAGTGACGGATCAGCGCCTCGAGTGACGGGAATTTTGCCGTCACTCGAGGTCGGAATACGTCACTCGAGGTCGGAATACGTCACTCGGGGCGGCGGGCGCTCACTCGGGGCGGCGGGCACGCTCACTCGGTGCTGCGCTCGATGAACGCCGCCATTCCCGGCACCGTGAACGCCACCTGACCGTGCTCCGGCGAGTAGATCAGCCCCCTGGCGATCAGCTCGGCCCGCACCGGCCCCAGGGCCCCGAGCGTGCGCCCCAGGCGCTGCGCTACGTCACGCGTCGCCGACGGCCCCTCCCCGTCGACGGCCATCGCGGTGAGGTAGCGGCGCTGGTACGGAGTCGCCCGGTCCCACCGGGACTGGAAGAAGCCGCGGTCGAGTTGCTGCGCGGCCAGCGCCGCGCCCACCCGCGCGTCGTCCAGGGTGATGTACGCCGGCCCGACCGCGGCGTCCCACGTGTTCCGCCCGACGGTCTGGAGGAAGAACGGATAGCCCCCGGACTCGGCCACCGCCAGCTCCAGCGCGTTGCGCCGCCACTGCACCCCCTGCTCCTCGGCGGGGACGCGCAGGGCCCGCGCCGCCTCGGCGGGCGTCAGCGGCCCCAGCCGGGAGTACTCGAACAGCCGCTCGGCGTAGGACTTCGCATCCGCCAGGACACCCGGCAGGTTGGGCAGCCCCGCACCCGCCACGTAGAACGGCACCTCGCGCTGCCCCGACTCGTGGCACGCCGAGCAGATGGCGGCCAGGTCGGCTCTGGAGAGCTGCTGCATCTCGTCCACACAGACGAGCACACCCACCCCGCGGCTGAGCGCAGCAGTGCCCAGATCGATGGCCAGCTCCGGCAGGTCGAGCTCCACCTGTCCGGTGTCGGCCCGCCCGTTGGCGACGGCGACGTCGATGCCCACCGTCCAGGTGCCGGTGGGGTCGACACTCAACGTGAACGCCTTCAGCGCACCGGCCGCGCGCGTGAGCAGGTCGGACTTCTTCCAGCGCCCGAGCGCCTCGCGCATGCTCGAATGCAGACCCCGCGCCAGCTTGGCACGCAGCGCGCCGTCGGCGTGCTCGAAGTCCGAGGGCCCCTCGATCTGCGCGACGATCCAGCCACGCTCCCGAGCGCGCCGGGCGAACTCGTTGAGCAGCACGGTCTTGCCGACGCCCCGCAGCCCGGTCAGGATCAAACTCTGCGAGACGAAGCCCCGTTCGCTGCGGCCGATCAGCACGTCCACCGCCGCCAGCTCGCGGTCCCGCCCGGCCAGCTCACGCGGCCGAACCCCGGCGCTCGGCTGGAACGGATTACTGATCGGGTCCATGTACTCGATTATGTGCCTGTATAGCGAAATCCGGTATAGCTCGCTATAGCTCCGTATAGCTACTACGCAACGAGAGCCCCGCCGAAGCGGAGCCCTCGTCGACCAGAGGTACTACAGCGGGCGGACGTTCTCCGCCTGCGGGCCCTTCTGGCCCTGCGTGATGTCGAACTCGACACGCTGGTTGTCGTCCAGGCTGCGGTAGCCGTCGGCCGAGATGGCCGAGTAGTGAACGAACACGTCCGGCGCGCCGCCGTCGGGAGCGATGAAGCCGAAGCCCTTTTCGCTGTTGAACCACTTGACCGTGCCCTGAGCCACGTCAATCTCTCCTCTTGCTGCAAGGAACTCACACCGTGCGAGATCCGAGGTCACCACCGGGCGAACAACCAATTCCCGACAGCCAGGAGAAGGAAGAATCAACCGGTTACCTGACTTACAGCACGTGCACCTGAATAGTCATCGCGGCAACCATGCGTGAGCATACCTTGCGCATGGGGGATAGCCACAACTGCGGCTGGGAGACTGCCGGTCATGGCCGATGCGATCCGGATGGGCGAGCCGCGTGGCAGGGGTGTGCTGGCCGCGACCGTACTCGGCTCCGGCTTGGTCTTCCTGGACGGGACGATCGTCAACGTCGCCACCAGGCACATCGGGCAGGACTTCTCGGCCAGCTTCGGCGCGCTGCAGTGGGTGCTCAACGCCTACACCCTGGCACTGGCCAGCCTGATCCTCCTCGGCGGATCGCTCGGCGATCGGCTGGGGCGGCGCCGGGTCTTCCTGGTCGGCATCGTCTGGTTCGCGGCCGCCTCCCTGCTGTGCGCGGTGGCCCCCAACGAGCAGCTGCTCATCGCGGCCCGAGCACTGCAGGGCATCGGCGGCGCCCTGCTGACACCGGGCAGCCTGGCCATCATCTCCGCCTCCTTCGAGCCCGGCGACCGCGCCAAGGCCGTGGGGGCGTGGTCCGGACTGGCCGGCGTCAGCACCGCGGTCGGCCCGATCCTCGGCGGCTGGCTGGTCCAGGACGTCTCGTGGCGCTGGGCGTTCGCCATCAACCTGCCGATCGCGGCCGTGGTCATCGCGCTCACCCTCCGCTACGTGCCGGAGACTCGCGCAGCGCGCCGCCCGCCGCACCTGGACATCGGCGGCACCGTGCTCGTCGCCGCCGGCCTAGGGCTCCTGACGTTCGGCACGACACAAGCGGGCTCGAGCGGTTGGTCCGCGGCCACCCTTGGCCTGGTCGCGTTGGGGCTGGTGTTCGGCGCGGCGTTCGTCCTCGTCGAGCGGCGGGAGCGCGAACCGCTGGTGCCGCTCGAGCTGTTCCGCGACCGCACGTTCAGCGGCACCAACGTCATGACGCTGCTGACGTATGCCGCGCTCAGCGCTGTGCTGTTCGTGCTGGTGCTGCAGCTGCAGGTCAGCGCGCACTACGGGGCGCTGACGGCGGGGCTGGCCACCCTGCCGATCACGCTGATCATGCTGCTGGGTTCCGAGCGCAGCGGGGCGCTCGCCACCCGGATCGGCCCCCGCGCTCAGCTCATTGTCGGGCCGTTGCTCGCCGCGGCCGGGCTGGCGCTGCTGCTGCGCATCGACGCGACGCACCGCAACTACGTCATCGACATCCTCCCCGGCGTGCTGGTCTTCGCCGTCGGCCTCACCGCCCTGGTGGCACCGCTCACCGCCACCGTCATGGCTGCGGCACCCCCGGACGACGTCGGTATCGCATCGGGCGTCAACAACGCCATCGCCCGCGCCGGTGGCCTGCTCGCCATCGCCGTGCTGCCGCCCCTCGCCGGACTGCACGGCGAGCTCTACCGCCAGGTGCCCGCCATGGTGCACGGTTACCGTGTGGTGACGGCCTGCTGCATCGCGTTGCTCGTCGCCGCGGCGGGCGTGATCGCGCTGACTGTCCCGAGCCGGCTACCAGAAAGGCAAAAGCTGTGAACGACAAGACGATCATGGACCACATCAACGAGCTCGTCGTCGAGGAGAAGCGGCTGCGCGACAGCCACCAGGGCAAGGGGATGACGAGCGAGGACCGGCGGCGGCTGGAGTCGCTGGAGCGGCAGCTGGACCAGGCGTGGGACCTGCTCCGCCAGCGGCGCGCCCGCGAGGAGCTCGGCGAGAACCCGGACGAGGCCAAGGAGCGCTCGATCGACGACGTCGAGTCCTACCTGCAGTAACCCGGCCGATTCAGGACGTGACGTCCTTGCTGGTGAACCGCGCCCAGGCCAGTGCGAGCAGCACGGCCACGTAACCCAGCGTGACGAGCAGGCCGTGCCCGATCGCGGCCGTGCTCATCGGGTCCCGCAACAGGTCGACCCAGTCCAGCCAGTAATGGCTGGGCAGCCAGGCGTGGATCGAGGACAGCTGCGGCACCTGGTCGAGCACCTCACCGACGATGGTCAAGGTGAGGGTGGCGGCCATGGCGGCCACCGGCACCTCCGTCATCGTCGAGACAAAGAGGCCGAGGGCGCCGACCATGGCCATCGACGCGGCCACGTAGGCAGCCACGAGCAGCAGCCGGTAGTCGCCTGCGGCCGAGGAGACGGTACGTCCGGACAGCAGGGTCAGCCCACCGGACGGGAACAGGATCAGCCCGATCACTACCCCGGCGAGCGCCACCACGGCCACGCTGGCGAGGCACCAGGCAAGCACGCCGCCGAACTTGACGACCAGCAGCCGGGTGCGGCCGACCGGCACGGTCAGCAGGTAGCGCAGCGTGCCGGTGCTGGCCTCGCCCGCGATCGCGTCGCCGGCCACCACCGCGACACCCAGCGGCAGGAACAGCGGTGTCACGACCAGCAGCGCGGCGAGCGCGGCGAACAGCCCGTTGTCGGTGATGCTGCCGAAGATCGAGCCGCCGCTGCCGTCATGCCCACTGGCCTTCACGGCCGCCGCGATCAGCACCGGAACCAGCCCCAGCACGACGAGCAGCGCCACGTTGCGGCGCCGACGGAAGACCATGGCCAGCTCTGAGCGCAGCAACCTAGCCGGAGACATCGAAGCCCTCGCCGGTGAGCCCGACGAACACCTCCTCGAGGTTGGGCCGCTGCACGACGAAGCCGCGCACGCCGACGCCTGCGGCGACCAGCGCGGCCACGACCTCCTCCGGCTGGGCCGCACCGAGCACCGCTGACGCGCCGTCGTCGGTGCTCACCACGTCGGCCAGCCCCTGCTCGCTGAGCACCCGCGCCGCCGCGGCGGGCGCGGCCGACGTCACGTTCACCCGCACCCGCTGCTGCGCGCCGAGCTCCTCCAGCGCGCCCTGCCACACCAGCCGGCCGGCGCTCATCACCCCGACGTGCGTGCACACCTGCTCCACCTCACTGAGCAGGTGTGAGGAGACGAAGACCGTCACCCCCTCATGCCCGAGCTGCGTGATGAGGTGCCGGACCTCGCGGGTGCCCTGCGGGTCGAGGCCGTTGGTCGGCTCGTCCAGCACAAGCAGGTCACGCGGCTGGAGCAGGGCGGCGGCGATGCCGAGGCGTTGCCGCATGCCGAGAGAGTAATTGCGGTACCGCTTGCCCGCCGCGGCCGTCAGCCCTACCCGGTCCAGCGCGTGGTCGATTCGACTGCGCGCGGTGGCCGGTGCGGCGAATCGGTCGGCCGCGTCCAGCCGCTTGAGGTTCGCCCAGCCGGACAGGTACGGATGAAACGCCGGGCCCTCGACGAGCGCGCCGACCCGGGGCAGCACCTCCGCGGCCGACGACGCGAAGTCGCGGTCCAGCAGGGTGTGGCGTCCAGCCGTCGGGAACACCAGCCCCAGCAGCATTCGTATCGTCGTCGTCTTGCCGGAGCCGTTCGGGCCGAGGAAGCCGTAGACGGAGCCGGCCGGCACCGCCAGGTCGATCGCGTCAACGACCAGCTGCCGGCCGAAGCGCTTGCTCAGCCCGGCCGACGCGATCGCCGCGCTCACTTGTGGGTGCTGGCTGCGGCGTAGAGCGCCGCGGGATCGACCGCCCCGGCGAAGACCCGCCCGTCGTCCGTCACGAGCACGGAGGACAGCGCGGACTCCATCAGCCGGCCGTGGCCCCACGATCCGCTGACCCGCGGAAGGGCCCCCAGGACGGAGCCGCTGATCGAGGAGAGCTCCTTGGGGGTGGCGCGATATTCGGCGACGGCCGTCCATCCCGATCCGATCACGGTGAGCGGGTCGTTCGCCGCGCCTGCGACATTCGGCTGCGCGCCGGCGTTCGGGGCGAGCGTGCCGGTACGCACCGTCGCGCCGGGCGGTGGCGTGAAGCGGAAGAACTTGGCCGAGGGGGTCGTGAAGCTGACGGAGGAGAACGCGACATCGACCGCGGGCGACGTCTTGCCTCGTGCGTAGACCTGCACGCCGAGCGGCACCTTCGTCGCGCCGTCGATCGCGATGCGAACTGAGCCGATCCGGGTGGCGGAGTCGCGCGGCGTGAGCACCAGCTCGTAGGCCGAGCGGTCCGCGACGACCCGGTTCGGGCCGATCGTGACGAGCGTCGACGGACGGATGGCGGCGAGGGCCTGTGCCGCGAGCTGGGGTGGCGTGAGGTTCTCGGTGGACGTGGTCAGCGGCGTGGGGGCGGTGGCCGACCGCGCCGGCAGCGTGGTGTGCGTGGCCACGTGCGTCGCGCTGTCCCACTGCCACACGTCGCGGCCGAGGTGGAAGAAGTCGGTCTCGCTGGTGACCCCCAGCAGCGCAACCCGCTGCCGATCGGCGCCGCCGTACCAGAACCGGAGGGTGTGCGAGCCACTCAGCAGCGTGGCCACCGACGCCTGGCTGTTGTCGGACCCCCCGATGGCGGGGATGCTCGGCAGCCCCAGGGACATCTGCGCGACGATGGTGCCGGAGAAGCCGGAGACCGTGGAGGTCTGCACGTCGGCGAGCAGTCCGGTGGTGGTCGTTTCCGGGAGCTGGTCGGGCGAGGCCGTGGCGGTGAGCATGCCGCCGGCAGCCAACCCGACTACGCCGACGACCCCCACCGGAACGAGCCACCGCAGCGCGCGATGCCGTAAGAAGATCGTGGGTGCCCTCACTGGACCAAGGGTGCGTTGTGGGCACTGTGATAGGCCTGAGCCAGCACGGTGGGTGGGGCTGCCCACCCTGGCAGGCTGAGCCGGTCCGACGTGAGGAGAAACGGTGCGACTACTGATCGTCGAGGACGAGGTGCGGTTGGCCTCGGCCTTGCAACGTGGACTGGCCGTCGAGGGCTTCACCGTGGACGTGGCGCACACCGGGCCGGACGGCCTGCATGCGGCGCAGGAGACCACGTACGACGCCGTGATCCTCGACATCATGCTGCCCGGCCTGTCCGGCTACCGCATCATCGAGCACCTGCGCGCCGCCGAGAACTGGGTGCCGATCCTGATGCTCACGGCGAAGGACGGCGAGTACGACGAGGCCGACGCGCTGGATCTCGGCGCCGACGACTACCTGACCAAGCCGTTCTCGTTCGTCGTGCTGCTCGCCCGCATTCGCGCCCTGCTGCGCCGTGGAGTAACCCCGCGCCCGGCCTCGCTGGCCGTCGACGACCTCGTCCTCGACCCGGCAGCGCACACCGTCCGCCGCGGCGAGACCACGATCGACCTGACCCCCCGCGAGTTCTCACTGCTGGAGTTCCTCATGCGGCGGGCCGGCGACGCGGTGAGCAAGGCCGACATCCTGCATCACGTCTGGGACGCCAACTACGACGGCGACGCGAACGTCGTAGAGGTGTACGTCGGCTACCTGCGCCGCAAGATCGACACTCCGTTCGGGCGGCAGAGCGTGCAGACCGTGCGCGGCGCCGGGTACCGGCTCACAGCCGGAAGTTGAACGCCGTCGCGGCCGTCCCTGCCCGCTGGTGGGCGAGGCAGTCGCTGCGCGCCCGGCTCACCCTGCTGGCCACCGCGCTGTTCAGCCTGGCCGTGGTGACCGGTGCGGTGCTCGTGCTCGTGCTGCAGCGCTACGCCCTGCTCCGCACGCTGGACAACTCGGCGGCGAAGACCGCCAATGACATCGCGCAGATCTTCAGCTCCGGCAAGATGCCCGCCACGGTCGTCCCGACCACCGGCGGCGTCACTGCCGTGCAGGTCGTCGATGCCAACGACCACGTGATCGCCACCTGCTGCAGCGCCGACCGGGTCTTCTCGATGCTCGATCCGGAGCAGCTGAAGCACGCCCGTAACGGCCGCCGATACGACGTCGCCTCACCGACCTCGGACACCCGGCTGCGCGTGGTCGCCCAGCCGGCCGGGGACAAGACGGTGCTGGTCGCCACCGACCTGAAGGGGGTCGACGACAGCCTCCGCATCCTCGGCCAGGCCGTGCTGATCGGGGGTCCGCTGGCAGTGCTGCTCATGGCGCTCGCGACCTACGGCGTCGTAGCGTTGACGCTGCGCTCGGTGGCCGCGCTGCGGCACGGCGCCGCCGACATCACCGCGGCCGGCCTCGCCGACCAGCGGCTGCCCGTGCCCAGCGCACAGGACGAGATCCACCGCCTGGCCGTCACGCTGAACGCGATGCTCGACCGGATCGACGCGTCCACGAAGCAGCAGCGCACCTTCGTCGGTGACGCCGCGCACGAACTGCGCTCGCCGCTGGCCTCGCTTCGGGTGCAGCTGGAGGTGGCGCAGCGGCTCGGCCCCGCCGAGGACCTGCCCGCGCTGATCGACGACGTGCTCGTGGACGTCGGGCGGCTGGACCGCCTCGTCGCCGATCTCCTTGCGCTGGCCCGGTTGGACGAGCCGAACGGGCACCTGCGGCGCCGCGAGCCGGTCCAGCTGGACCGGCTCCTGGAGGAGCTGGTGGCCGAGTACGCCAATGCGCGGGTTGCGGTCACCGTCGACACCGTCAGCCTTTGCTGCGCGCAAAGGCTATTCGACGCCGGTTTCATTAAGGCGACGTGCCGTTGCATGCAGAACTCTCGATCCTGTCGAAGGCCATCGATGGGCGATCGAAGACAGCTTCGAGCCCGCCAAGAACGAGTTCGGCCTCGATCACAACGAGAGCAGGTCATGGCATGGTTGGCATCGTCACGTGTCTCTGGTGATGCTCGCTTTCGCCATGATGGCCGCGATCCGGCATCGCGCTAATCCGCCAGTGCCAAAAAAAACCGCCCGCCGAACCACGGCAAAAACCAAAGCATCGCCACGCCGTCACTGATCCGTTGGTCAATCCAAGAAGTCCGCCGCATCGCCATCAGACTCGATCGAAAGCGGATCAAACCCGCGCATATCATCGCATGGTCACTCTGGCGCAGAGCTCACCAGGCGGTCGCTCAACGCTCGCACTTCAATGCAAAACGGCAACTGTAATGCTAGGACGGTGCCCTGCTCCCGGGACGGCTGTGTTCGACGGGTCGAATCCAGTGGTCAGGAAGATGTCCGAT
>JAVHVL010000435.1:0-4886 GCA_032160565.1 Pseudonocardiales bacterium
GGGTGGCCGTGTACGCCGCTGCCCCGTTCCATTTTGGCCAACCGCGCGACGCCGCGCAGCCGCGCGGGGCGCGCGTCGTCGTAGAGACCTGTCGGGCGAACACCGACGAGCCGTCCCAGCGCATGAGCATCAGTCCCGGAGATGCGCTGCGGTTGGCCCGCATCCTCGTCCGCCTCGCCGACGAGCTGACCTTCACCAGGCATGCCGAGTAGCACGCCGGTGCCAAAACCCCGACGTGACGCCCATCCAGGGAGAGCAACCCTGACCGGAGGGCGCACATGCAGACCATCACCCCAGCGGAGGCGCTTGCGCTCGCCCACGACGCGAGCGAGGCGATCCGCGCGCTCAATCACGCCACCCACCCCGCCGACAGGTGCCCGGGGCTGCGCTACCCCGCCGACGCGTCCGACCTGCTCGGCTCCCCTCCACGAACTCGCCTACCGGCTACCGCAACTCCTCACGCAGATCGACGCGTTCCTGCAACTCCAGCTGCGGCAGGACTTGATCACGATTGACAGGGGCGAGCACGCCGGTGACCCATTCGAGGCCACCGGCATCGCAAGCTACGAGCTCGAATGCCACGCCGCCCACGCTGCTCGCCGCCTGGCGGGCGCTGTCGACGCAGCGCGGCTGGCGATCGCGTTCGCCAGCTACGCCGACGTCCTGGACGACGACCTGTGAGCGCATGGGAGTGGGCGTCGCCGGTGCTGTCCTTCGCCGGCGCGGCACTCGGAGCGAGCCTGTCCTACATCGGTGGCCGCGCAGGCACCCAGCAGCGGGAAACGCAGGGCCGACGGGAAGAGTGGGGTCGCCGCTTCACCCCCGCCCTCGACGCCGCTAGCGATACCGAGCGACGGCGTCACGAACTTGGACTGGTCCTCCTCAGCGGGCTCGCAGGCAGCAACCTGGCCGGCGAGGAAGAGCGGCGACTCGCCATGGACCTGCTCAACCAGGCGGCGCGCTACGGTCCGCGCGGCGGCGATCTGCGACTCGTCCACGCCGGAGCCGAGCTGGACGCTCTCCGGATCGTCCAAGAGAATGGACCCAGCGAGACAGACCCGAGCGAGGGGGAGCCGTCTTCATGAAGACCATCACGGTCAGCCGCCAACAGGTCATCGCGGCTCGCGCCCTAATACAGCTCAGCGGCGGCGAGGAGCAGGTCGACCCGGTCATCGTCCGCATCGCCCACGCCGAGAAGCCCAGCACCGCCAAACCAGCTGGCAGGGCCTCCTGAGAGCGCCTGACCGGCCCTGTATTACGCCCGTTGCTGTCAACTGTTGCTGTCAGATCGCTCGAAGGGCTGGCCCGGGCGGCCTGGAACCCGCAGGATTGCTGGCGCGCCCGGCAGGACTCGAACCTGCAACCTCTTGATCCGTAGTCAAGTGCTCTATCCGTTGAGCTACGGGCGCTGGATGTACCGACCGGCGAGTCTACCGGGTGCCGCGCACCCGTCCGAACCGGCGGGTGAACGCAGCGGAGGCTCCGGGATTCGAACCCGGGATGGGCTTTAGACCCAAACCGCATTAGCAGTGCGGCGCCATAGACCAGACTAGGCGAAGCCTCCTGGGGCCGGCGCAATGTGCGAGGCCACCGGGCTGAAAGCCTACAAGGTGCCGAGTGGCCCCTCCAAAATCATCGAGATTCCCGGCCGAGCAGCTGCTTGAGGCGGTGCGGGCGGACGATGAACGCCTCCGCCTCCAGCGCGGCGACCGCGATGCGCGGGATGTCCCGCGAGGACGGGAAGGAGATGAACCGGGGCTCCCAGTACGGGCGGAACTTCACGTTGAAGCGGTAGAGCGTCTCGATCTGCCACCAGCGCGACACGAAGATCAACACTCCGCGCCAAGCCCGGAGGACCGGGCCGGCACCGATCCGCTCGCCGCGCTCGATCGCGTCGCGGAACACGGCGAAGTTCAGCGAGACCCGCCGCACGCCGAGTTCAGGGCTGTGCTCCATCAGGCTGGCGATCATGAATTCGTTCAGCCCGTTGTCGGCGTCGCGGTCCCGCCGCATGAGGTCCAGCGACAGCCCGTCGCAGCCCCACGGGACGAAGTGCAGCACACCCTGCAACCGGCCGTCGCGATACGCCGTCGTCAGCACGCAGTCGCCGTCGGCGGGGTCGCCGATGCGCGACAGTGCCATCGAGAAGCCGCGCTCGACGGCGTCGCCGCGCCAGGCTTCCGCCACCTTTACCACGTGGGCGAGCTCGTCGGCGTCGAGGTCCCGCGCGCGGCGTACCTGCACGTCGTAGCCGGCGCGGGCTACCCGGGTGCATGCCTGCCGCACGCCACGCATCGGCCGGCCTTCGAGGGTGAAGTCCTCCACGTCGACGATCGCCTCGTCGCCGAGGGCGAGCGCGGACAGATCGAGTTCACGCTTGAAGACCGTCGCGCCGAGTTCGCTGCACCCCATCACGGCGGGCGTCCAGGCGTACTCCTCGACCATGTCCCGGTACGCCGCGATCGCACCCGGCCACGCCTCGGGATCACCGATCGGGTCGCCGCTGGCCAGCGCGACACCCATCACCACCCGGTAGGTGATCGCCGCCTTGCACGTCGGTGACCAGACCACCGACTTGTCCCGCCGCAGCGCGAAGTAGCCGAGCGAATCGCGGGCACCCTGCCTGTCGAGCAGCTTCCGCAGCTGCAGCTCGTCCTTGCCCGACAGTCGGGCGATGGGCTCGGACGGGCGCAGCGCGAGCAGGGCGACGACGAGCACGGTCGTCAAGCCGAACCCGAACAGCGTGCCGTGCAGCACGTCGTTGAAGCGCTCGCTGCGGATGTGGATGTAGCCGCCACCGCCGACCATCGACGTGAAGACCTCCCGCACTCGCGTCCAGAAGGAGGGGTGACCGAGCACCTCGGCGGGGTCGTTGGGGAGGTAAAGCAGCAGCATGCCGTAGCTGAACGCGACGGCCACGAACTGGAGCCCGACGACGGCCGCGAACCACCGGCCGCGCGGATCGGCCTTCGCCGTGAACCGCCCGCGGGCCGTGATGAGCAGGACCAGTAGGACGAGGGTGATCGCTGCCTCGCCGGGGTGGCGGTCACGGACGAGGTGGGCAATCGTCAGCACGGCGGTGAGCACCACCGCGGCGCGCCAGGCACGTAGCTTGCGTTTACGCAGTGCGGCGGCGAGGCGCAGCATCAGCAGCCCGGCCACCGCGACGACGGCGGTGGCCGCGGCGGTCGCCGGCACCGGGATGACGCGCGTGATCATGTGCACGTGCCGCCGCTCGGCCGTCCAGACGGCGTCGATCAGCGAGAGCAACCCCAGCAGTGCCGCGATCGTGGCGATGAGCCCTGGCGCCCGGCGCAGGTACCAGGCACGGAACCGAGCGGCCCGGCCGATCACTGGTGCCACGTTCACCGCACGTTGTGCAGTCAAAGGCACGGTGGGCGGACTCCCTCGTCATCCCAAACCTGCCCGGTCGTTCCGGACACGCGTGCGCGATGCACAGCGCACACGACCATGGTGCCTTACCGGACGGCCCCCGCCGGACCACCCCGCGTCAATGTGACCGGCAACCTCAGCGAACCCTCACGAGCGGGATGACGACCTGCTCGATGATGTCGGTGATGTCATGCTCGGTCACCGGCTCCCGCTGCAGTAGGACGCGGTGGGCGAGCACGGCGGGCAGCACGTCGGCCACCAGCGGGCTCACTGCGTCCGGGCGCACCTCGCCGCGCGCCACCCCGCGGCGCAGCAGGTCCAGCATCGCCTTGCGGCGGGGGGCCTGGAAGCGGTCGTCGATCGCCCGGGCGAGCTCCGGGTCGGCCGTGGCCTCGCACTTGATCGTGCGCATGGCGTCGCCGGCCGGGCTGCGCAGGACGTTGCTGATGGCCCGCGCCACCTCGTGCAACGCATCCGACGTCGTGACCGAGTCGTCCAGCTGGAGGTCCAGGCCGCACTGCTCCGGCGTGGGCAGCCGCGCACACAGGGTGTCCAGCACCAGCTCCTGCTTGGTGGGCCAGCGGCGGTAGATGCTCGCCTTGCCGGTCCGCGCCCGAGCCGCCACCGCCTCCACCGTGAACGCGGTGTAGCCCACTTCGGACAGCTCGTCGTACGCGGCCGCCAGGATGGCTTCCTCGAGGGCCGCGCCGCGCTTGCGCTGCTGCGCAACGGCAGCCGTAGTGGCGACGGCGGTGGCGGTCATCCGTTGTCAGACCCTTCCTGCATCGTTGCCGTGAGCATGTTGACGTGGAGCAGTTAGTGCACGCTTGCGTTCTCTATTCCGGGCACCTACTGTACCTGAATAAGGAACGCGCGCGTCTACAAAAGACTTGAATCAGCTGCGAACCTAGAACCGCCGGAAACGCTGAACGGAGAACCCCGTGACCGAAACGTCTGCGCCCCACGCCGTCACAAGCGGCGAACGCGGTGCCCGCCGCCACGCGCACCCCACGCTGGTGCTGCTCATCATCACCGGCGCGCAGCTCATGGTCGTGCTCGACGGAACCATCGTTAACATCGCGCTGCCGTCGATGGGTGCCTACTTCGACAAGAGCCAGACGGACATGACGTGGGCGCTCAACGCCTACTCGCTGGCCTTCGGCGGGCTGCTCCTGCTCGGCGGTCGCTCCGGCGACATCCTCGGCCGGCGGCGGATGTTCATCGTCGGGCTGACGATGTTCACCCTCGGCAGCTTTGCGGCCGGTATCGCCAACAGCTTCGGGCTGCTCCTCGCCGGCCGCGTGCTCCAGGGCCTCGGTGGTGCGATCTCCTCGCCCACCGCGCTGTCGCTGATCACCACCGAATTCGAGGAGGGGAAGGAACGCACCCGGGCCATCGGCGTGTACGCCGCGGTCTCCGGTGCCGGCGCGGCCCTCGGCCTGCTGCTCGGCGGCGTCCTCACCAACTACCTCAGCTGGCGCTGGGTGCTGTTC
>JAVHVL010000261.1:0-2663 GCA_032160565.1 Pseudonocardiales bacterium
CCGGCAGCAGCGTTACGAACTCCTCGCCGCCGAGGCGCGCCACCGCGTCGACGCCCCGGTTCAGCGTGGCCCACGACATCACCGGCGGGCCGGCGTGGGGAACGGGGTTCGTGCTGATGGCACTGGCGGAGGTGACGAGCCGCACGGCCGTAACCCGCGCCTCACTCCGCGTGGATGGCCCGAACCTGGCCGCGGCGGGGCAGCGGGCCGCTGCCGGGCGGTACTTCCCGAGTGTGCTGCTCAGCCGGTCGGCGCGTGCCGGACAAACGCGACTCGTCCTCCACGGGTGATTCGGCCTGGCCTGGTCGCCCATAGCGTGGCCAAACCAGCCGAGCACGCAGGGGTGTTCGTCTGCGGACCGGGTGGGCCATGCACTCGGTGATCATTCGATGAAGGGTGAAGACATGGGCACTGGCGTGCAGCAGGGGGTTTCGGCCGAGACGCTGAGGTCGATCTCGACCCCCGACCGGGTGGAGAGTCGTCTAGGGACGTTGGAGTTTGACGACGGCGCGCCGTCGGAGGCGACGGCGGAGTTGCTGTACGAGCACCTCGATGTCGTGCCCGGGGTGGAGGCATTTATCAATGCGTTCCCCGCTGCGTCGTTGGCGGCCATCCGCCAGGGGTTCCTGTCCATTGGGGTCGAGGACGACTCGGTGCTGTTGTTCTCGGAGCTGATGGATTCGGCGTCGCTGTTCCTGACCGCGAACTGCGACACGGTCTATTTCCTGAGCTTCGTCGATCTCAGTGCGGGGCCGATGGTGCTCGACGTGCCGCCGCTGGGTGCGCCGTCGGGGATCCTGGGCACGATCGACGACATGTGGTTCGGCTGGGTCACCGACTTCGGCTTGCCTGGTCCGGACCGAGCCCAGGGCGGTCGTTATTTGCTTGTGGGACCGGGTTACGACGGTCCGCTGCCTGACAGCGGCTTTCACGTCTCGCACGTGCGCACCACGCGTGTGTGCGTGTTGGGCCGGGCATTCATGATCGACAACGATCCTGGTCCAGCTGTGAAGGCGATTCGTGACGGATTCCGGATCTCCAAGTACGTGCCGGGTGCTCAGGGAACGGCGGTGGCGACGTTCCTCACCGGCGAGGCGCCACTCGCGCTCGCGCCGGCCGGGCCCGAGACCCGCTTCGTCGAGGGCTCGGGCAAGGCGTTCAACACCATTCCGCCGAGCGACTTCACCTACTGGGAGCTCATCAACGGCGTGGTGCAGCAGGAACCGCCCGGCGCCGGTGACCCGGAGACGCTGGGTCTGCTGGCAGCCGTGGGGATCGTCAGGGGTAAGCCGTTCAAGCCCGACGAGCGCATGCGCAAGATCCTCGAAGATGCCGTCGTTGTCGGTAACGCCACGGCCCGTACGGTCTCGTTCGCGCCCCGGGTGGAGGAAGGCTTCGGGTACTACCCCGGCTCGCAGTGGTTCAACATGCTCTTCGTGGGCGGCTACGAGTTCCGCGACCCGCCGCGGCAGATCACCGCCGAGGGCGTCGTCGCCAGCCCGAGTGACGGGGCACGCAAACTCAACTCCCGCATCGCGTTCTTCTACCCCTACACGGGCATCACGCCGGCGATGTGTATGCGGCTGACCGGCATCGGCTCGCAGTACCTCATCGCTATGCGCGACCGTGACGGACGCCTCCTCGACGGCGCCCGCAGCTACCGGCTCACCCTGCCGCCCGACATTCCCGAAAGTCGTTTCTGGTCGGTACTGCTCTACGACCGTCAGACCCGCTCGATGCTGCAGACCGACCAGTCCAAGCCGGATCTGGGCAGCCAGTCCGGCACGGTCGAGACCAACCCGGACGGCTCGATAGACATGTATTTCGGCCCCACCCCGCCCGATGGCAAGGCCGCCAACTGGCTCCAAACCGTCCCGGGCAAGGGCTGGTTCACCGCGCTACGGTTCTACAACCCACTCCCGTCATTCTTCGACAAGACCTGGCAGCCAAGCGAGATCGAACCGCACGGCGCCGGCGCCGACTGACACCGTTACCAACCCAACGGTCAGACACGCCCGTCGGCCGCGGTGTTGATCGCCGGTAACCGCCCGCAGGGATCGCCGACTAGTGCCGGTGACCATGACCGCAACTGGCGACGCACACAGGAAGCTGGTGATCACCGTGTTGATCGCACTGCTGGCCGTCCTCGGAGTCAACCTGATCGTCCTCCTCGTGTTCGTCCTCGCCGTCCTCGCCCGGCGGCGTTGGGTCAGCCACCACGACGGCGCCTTCAAAGGCATCGCGCGCGTCGTCGACGGCGAACTGCACGGGCTCGGGCACCGCTCACGACGCGGCTTCGGCCACTGGGTCCGCAACGTCCTCATCTGGACCCCAGCCCCGCTCTACCTGCGCAACGCAATCATCGGCATCGACCAGGTGGAGGGAACCCACAAGGCAAAGGGAAAGATCCGCCGCCTCGGGGACCACCCATCGGTCGTCACCCTCGCCGCCGGGCACGCCCAAATCGAGCTCACCGTGCAAGCGAAGGACCAGCCACTCGTCGCAGCACCCTTCGCCGGCACGACAGCGAGCGCACCCCGCCCACGCCCCGAACTGGACACCACGCCTAACCCTCCCCACGCCTGACCCGCAGGGCACGATCGCGGCCCAGGCTGCCGCCACTCGTGAAGGACGATGCAAGTAGCGCGGCAACCGGTGCGCCG
>JAVHVL010000283.1:0-3016 GCA_032160565.1 Pseudonocardiales bacterium
AACGCCGCCGTCGAACGAGATCGGGATGATTTGGTCGGCGAAGGCACCGGAGTCGGTGGCCTTGATCGAACGCTGGTGGGACTCCAGCGCGAACTCGTCCAACTGCGCGCGGCTGAGATTCCATCGGCGCGCGATCGCCTCGGCTCCGAGACCCTGGCTGAAGGAGTCGCGCTGGTAACGCTCGCGGACCAGCGGGCCGTAGGGCTCGCCGACTGCACGCGCGGAACCGATCGGCACCCGGCTCATGGATTCAACCCCGCCGGCGACAACGACGTCATAGTGCCCGGCCACGACCCCCGCGGCCGCAAAGTGGATGGCCTGCTGGCTCGATCCGCAGGCGCGGTCGATGGTGGTACCAGGCACGGTTTCGGGCCAGCCGGCCGCCAGCACCGCCAGTCGGCCGACATTGCTCGACTGGTCGGAGATCTGGGTCACGCAGCCCCAGATGACGTCCTCGACCACCTCGGGCTCGAGGCCATTTCGCTCCAGCAGCGCGCTGAGAACACGGGCCGACAAATCAACCGGGTGAACGCCCTTCAGGCTGCCGTTGCGGCGGCCGATCGGCGTCCGGACAGCATCGACGATGACGGAATCGCGCACGGATCTCTCCCCAGACCTAGACGTTCTATATGGCGTCTGTAATTCTTACTGTAGAACACGGCGACAATTGTTGGAAGGTCATGTCCCACCTCCTCGATACGGACGAGCGCGCTCTGCAGAGTGCCGTGCGCGATTACCTCACCGCGAAGGTCGGCCCGCTCGTGGCGACCTACGAGCGTGAGCGCACGTTCCCCTGGGAACTGCTTGCGCAGCTATACGAGTTCGGGTACGTGCGGGGCGTTGTGTCCGCTGAGCTGGGCGGCGATGCCCAGTCGACGATGATGCAGGCGATCTTGATGGAAGAGGCCGGGCGCTGCTGGGGCTCGCTGCGCACGACCGTCAACGTGCAGAGCATGGTGGCGCGCGTCCTCGCCGCGGCCGCCACCGACGAGCAGCGAGCCCGGTTCCTCGACCCGTTGCTGGCAGGCGAGCGCTTCGGCTGGTTCGCGCTGACCGAGGCCGAAGCGGGCTCGGACGCTGCGGCGTTGCGGACCACGGCCCAGGCCACCGGTGACGAGTACGCGGTGACGGGGTCGAAGCTCTACATCACCAATGCGATGCGCGCCGATTTCGGCATCCTGCTCGCCCGGGCTGTCGATGCCGACGGGGCCGACCTCGGGATCACCGCGTTCTTGGTCGAGAGCGACGTCTCGTCCTTCGGGGTCTTTGACATCCCGCACATGCCCGTCCGCTCCACGACCAGCTGCGAACTCACTTTCGACGACACCCGGGTGCCCGCGGCCAACGTCCTCGGCTCAGTCGGTGGCGGCTTGTCGCTCGCGATGAACGCGGTCAACATGGGTCGGCTGAACATGGCGATGGGCGCGGTCGGCCTGTCGCAGGCCTGCCTCGAGGCGTCGATCGCCTTTTGCCGCAGCCGGGAGCAGTTCGGCAAGTCCATCGGCGGGTTCCAGCTGGTGCAGCAGATGGTCGTCGATATCGCAACCTTGACCGAGACCTCGCGACTGCTGGGTTATCACGCCGCCCGGGTGATCGATGCGGGCGGATCCGGGCGCTACGAGTGCTCGATGGCGAAGTACTACTGCGGCGAGTCCGCCGGTCGGGCGGCGACCCTGGCCCTGCAGGTCCACGGCGGCGCCGGGCTGATGGAGGAATCGCCGGTCGAGCGATACTTCCGGGACGCGCGGGAAGCCACGATCCCCGAGGGCACGAGCCAGATCCAGGTCCTGCACCTGGGCAAGGCCCTGCTCGGAGTCTCGGCCCTGCGCTAGGTCGAGCGGCCTGATCCGTCCGTCCGACCGATCCGGAGGTCATCGCATGGCTACCCGACTGCAGCTGGCGACCGTGTTCCATCTCGGCCCGTCCCTGCGGCGCTCGCTCGACGACGCGGTGGCGCTGGAAGCGGCCGGCATCGACGTGATCGGTGTGCCTGAGGCCTACGGCGTCGACGCGGTGAGCTTGCTCGGGTACCTGGCCGGCCGCACCGAGCGGGTGACGCTCGCGGCCGCGATCCTGCCGATCTACTCGCGCACGCCGACGCTCATCGCGATGACCGCCGCCGGCCTCGATGAGGTGTCGGACGGGCGGTTCATCCTGGGCCTGGGCGCCAGCGGGCCACAGGTTGTCGAGGGCTGGCACGGCGTCTCCTACGACGCCCCACTTGGGCGCACCCGCGAGATCGTCGAGATCTGCCGCTCGGTCTGGCGCCGCGAGCGCCTCGTCCACCAGGGCAGGCACTACCAGATTCCGCTGCCCGAGGGCCTCGGCACCGGCCTCGGTAAGCCGCTCAAGCTGATCGCGCCGCCACTGCGATCGCGGATCCCGATCCACTTGGCCGCGCTCGGCGACAAGAACATCGCGCTGACCGCCGAGATCGCTGATGGCTGGCTGCCGTTCATGTTTGTGCCCGAGCGGGCCGAAGAGGTCTGGGGTGACGCGCTCGCACGGGGACGCGAGCGTCGTGCCGTCGACCTCGGGCCACTGCAGATCAGTGCCGGGGGACCGTTCGCAATCACCGGCTCGGCTGATGAAGCTCTGCGGCTGCGTGAACTCGGGCGGCCGCGGCTGGCTCTCTACATCGGCGGAATGGGATCGGCTGGCACCAACTTCTACAACGACGTGGTTCGGCGGTACGGGTTCTCCGACGCGGCGCAGGAGGTGCAGCGCCGTTACCTCGGCGGCGACTAGCCCGGTGCCGAGCGGGCCGTGCCAGCCGAACTGGTCGCGGGCACGTCGCTGATCGGCGAAGAGAGTTACCTTCGCGCCCGGCTCCAGGCCTACGCGGCCGCCGGCGTGACCGCCGTGCAGATCTCCCCGGTTGGCACCGATCCGATCGCTGACATCCGCCGGCTGCGCGAGCTGGTTGACGACCTCTAGGTCATCCTGACCGGGGTTTGCTGCGCTGTGCGACCGCTTCCGCGTGGTCGGGCATCCGCATCGACATCCGCTCCCAGGC
>JAVHVL010000339.1:0-6024 GCA_032160565.1 Pseudonocardiales bacterium
AGTGCGCCGCCCGGCCGAGCTGGACGCCGTCGACGGGCTGGTGCTCCCCGGCGGCGAATCCACCACGATCGTCAAGCTGGCGGGAATCTTCGAGCTGCTGGAGCCGCTGCGCAAGCGGATCGCCGACGGCCTGCCCGTCTACGGCTCGTGCGCCGGCATGATCCTGCTCGCCGACCGCGTCGACGAGGGCGGTTCGCCGCTGAGCGAGACGATCGGCGGCATCGACATGACGGTTCGCCGCAACGCGTTCGGGCGCCAGGTGGACTCCTTCGAGGAGGACGTCGACGTGGACGGCATCCCAGGTGGGCCGGTGCACGCCGTCTTCATCCGCGCGCCGTGGGTCGAGTCGGTCGGCCCGGATGCGGCGGCACTCGGCCGGGTCAGTGGCGGAGCGGCCGCCGGTAGGATCGTGGCGGTTCGCCAGGGCAACCTGCTCGCAACGTCGTTCCACCCGGAGCTGACGGGCGACGGTCGAATCCACGCGTACTTCTGCGACATGGTGAGGAATTCAACGTGAGCGGCCATTCCAAGTGGGCGACGACCAAGCACAAGAAGGCCGTCATCGACGCCAAGCGCGGCAAGCTGTTCGCGAAGCTCATCAAGAACATCGAGGTGGCCGCACGCACCGGTGGCGGTGACCCCGACGGCAACCCGACGCTGTACGACGCCATCCAGAAGGCCCGCAAGACCTCCGTCCCGCTGGACAACATCGAGCGCGCGGTCAAGCGCGGCTCCGGCGCGGAGGCCGGCGGCTCGGACTGGCAGACGATCATGTACGAGGGCTACGGCCCCAACGGCGTCGCCGTCCTCATCGAGTGCCTCACCGACAACCGCAACCGCGCGGCGATGGAGGCCCGCACGGCAATGACGCGCAACGGCGGCTCGATGGCCGACCCCGGCTCGGTGGCGTACCTGTTCAACCGCAAGGGCGTCGTGATCGTGCCGGACACCGGGCTGGCCGAGGACGACGTGCTGATGGCCGTGTTGGATGCGGGCGCCGAGGAGGTGAACAACCTCGGCGATTCGTACGAGGTGATCAGCGAGGCCACCGACCTGGTGGCGGTGCGCACCGCGCTGCAGAGCGCCGGCATCGACTACGAGTCGGCGGACATGTCGTTCCTGCCGAGCGTGCAGGTGCCCCTGGACGAAGAGGGTGCCCGCAAGGTGTTCAAGCTCATCGACGCGCTCGAGGATCTCGACGACGTGCAGAACGTGTACGCCAACTTCGACGTCGCCGACGAGGTACTCGAGGCCGTCGAACTGGGCTGAGCCGCGTCCCGTCGCGCGACAGTGTGCATGTTGCGCTGCTCAGACGACGGAACCCGCACACAATCGCCGTCAACGGGCCAGCTGCGCGGCGACGAATCGCAACTGGGCGGGGGCCTGGCTGCGCCAGTAGGCGGCATCGTGGCCACCCGGCTCGATCCCGCCGGCGGGCGCGGGTGACAGTGCGGCACGCAGGTCACGGGTGATCGGCGCGAAGCCGTCGCGGTCGCCGCAGTCGACGCGCAGTGGGACGCCCGCCAGCAGCGCCAACCGGCTGAGGATGTCGTGCTGGGCGAAGTCGTCGGCGTCGTCGAATGCGCCTGCCGCGCTCTGCCCGGCCTCGCGCCAGATCGCCGGGCTCTCCACCACGGCGGCGGCGGCGCGGGCGGATCCGAGCAGCCCGGCCAGGTACAGCGCGCCGTAACCGCCCATCGACCAGCCGAGCAGCGCCACGCGCCGGGTGTCCAGCCCGCGCCGCGCCAGCATCGGGAGGAACTCGTCCAGGACCATCGCGGCCGGGTCGCCGGCGCGGCGCGGGTGCCAGTAGCTGTGATCGCCGCCGTCGACGCTGGCGATCGCATAGGGGCTCATGCCGTGCCGGACACCGTCGGCGAGGAACCGATCGAGGTGCAGGCTGTGGAACGCGTCGGTGTGATCCGCCCCGCGGCCGTGCAGGACCACGAGGACCGGTAGCGGTTGGCCGCCGTGCCCGGGCGGGTACGCGACCGTCCAGCCGGTTCGGGCGCCACGGCGCGCAGCGGAGCGGAACTCCCCGCTGACTGTGCGGCCGGGCGCTACGTCCGGCACCCCGGCCGGCAGCCGGTCGAGCAGCCCGCGGCCAGGCAGCCCACTGACCGCGACGCCGCCCGCCGCCGCCCCCAGCACGCCGAATGCGCCGAGCAGGGCGGCGCGCCGCGAGATGGCGGGCATCTCAGGCGGGCGGGTTGGACCAGAACTTGAAGAACAGATGGCCGATGGCAGGCACGACACGGTTGACCCCGGACAGGTCGTAGATGCCGTACACCAGATCGAAGAACTTCGCGTTCAACTGGCTGACCTGCAGCAGCACGATGACGCCGAGCATGCCCCAGGGTTTGATCTTCTCGGCGCCTTGTGCCGTAGCCGGGTCCACGTACGGCTCGATGATGGCCCAGCCGTCCAGCCCGGGGATGGGCAGCAGGTTCAGCACGGCGGCGGTGATCTGCAGGAAGCCGAAGAACGCCAGCCCCGTCCAGAAGCGCACGTGCGAGGCGTCGTTCGCGTGGGCGTGGACGATCACCAGCGTGACCACGGCGAACGCCACGTTGGTCGCGGGGCCGGCCGCGGCGGCGACGCTCTGCATCGCCCTGCTGCGGAACGCGTGCCGGTGCAGGTACACCGCGCCGCCGGGGAGCCCGATGCCGCCCTGCATGATGAAGAACAGCGGGATGACGATCGACAGCAGCGGGTGGGCGTACTTGAACGGGTTGAGCGTCAGGTAGCCCGCGGCCTCGACACTGCGGTCACCGGCGCGATAGGCGGCGTAGGCGTGCGCGAACTCGTGCAGGCACAGCGACACCACCCACCCGGCGAGCACCATCACGAACACGCCGAAGTCGGCCGTTCGCGAGCCCTGGCTGTTGTCACGCCAGGCCAGGAACGCCCCGAGCACGGCGAGCGCCACGAAGGCAAGGAAGATCGGGCTGGGGCGCACAGCCCCGCGCCGGCGGCGGCTCAGATCGAAGACGGGCACCGGACCGACGGTACGGGGCAACGCCCCCGACGGGCAGCCGCCGGCGGCGGGCGTGTCGCACTCGCCAACAGCGGCCACAACCGTAGGCTGTCGAACGACCGTTCGACCGCTGAAGGGAATCGACACGTGCGCGTGCTGGGCGTCGACCCGGGGATGACCCGCTGCGGCGTCGGCGTGGTGGACGGCGCGCCGGGGCGTCCGCTCACGCTCGTGCACGTCGACGTGATCCGCACACCCGCCGACGCCGAGGTGGGTGGACGGCTGGTGGTGCTCGCCGATGCCCTGGCAGACGCGATCGCCCGGTTCGCGCCGGACGTGGTGGCGGTGGAGCGGGTGTTCAGCCAGCACAACGTCCGCACCGTGATGGGCACCGCGCAGGTCGCCGGGCTGGCCATCCTGGCGGCCACCCGCGCGGGAACGCCGGTCGTCATGCACACACCCAGCGAGGTGAAGGCGGCGGTCACCGGGTCCGGGACCGCGGACAAGGCCCAGGTCGGCGCCATGGTCACCCGGCTGCTCAAGCTCGCCGAGACACCCCGCCCCGCCGACGCGGCCGACGCGCTGGCGCTGGCGATCTGCCACGTATGGCGCGGCGCGGCCCAGTCCCGGCTGGCCGCGGCCGTTGCCGGTTCGGCGAAGATGGGCAGATGACCGAGCGCAGCGAGGGCATCAATAAGTACAGCGCGTGTGGAGCCTCGTCGCCGCCCGCAGCGAAGCGAGGACGGCGATGAGCGAGCGCAGCGAGGGAATCAATAGGCACAGCGCGTGTGGAGCCTCGTCGCCGCCCGGAGCGAAGCGAGGACGGCGATGAGCGAGCCGGTTCCGCCGAGCTACGACCCGGACACGCTGCACGAGGTCTACCCCGACGAGCAGGCGGCGCGGGAGCGGGTCGCGGAGCTGCGGGCCGAGGTCCGGACGGCCACGGACGAGACCGCCGAGCTGCTCGCGCGCGGCGACCTGGTGGACCTGCTCCGTGGGCTGGGCGAGCTCGACGAGGCGCTGGACGAGGCGCGGCGCGCCGTCGACCGGGCCGAGTTGGAGGGCACGCCCGCCCAGCAGCACCTGGCCCGCGTGCGCCTGGCGCAGGTGCAGCAGCGCCGCGGCGGCTACGTCGACTCCAATATCGCCTTCACCGAACTGGTGCACGCCGCGGCCGGCTTCGGCCCGGTGATCGAGGCGTACACGCACCAGAACGCCGGCAGCAATTCCTACGACCAGCAGGACTACGCCGCCGCGCGCGACCATTTCACCCGGGCCCTCGCGCTCCGCGAGGAGTTCGAGCTGCCCGGCGAGGAGATCGCCGTGTCCCGGCAGGCGCTGCAGGCGGCCGTGCGACGGCTGGAGGAGGCGCAATGATCGCCAGTGTCCGCGGCACGGTGGCCGCGGTCGGGCCGGACGGCGCGGTCGTCGAGGTCGGGGGCGTTGGGCTGGCGGTCTCGTGCTCGCCCGGCACGCTGGCGCGGCTGCGGGTCGGCGACGTGGCCCGGCTGTCCACCAGCCTGGTCGTGCGCGAGGACTCGCTGACGCTGTACGGCTTCGCCGACGACGACGAGCGGGCCCTGTTCGAGCTGCTGCAGACCGCCAACGGGGTCGGCCCCAAGCTGGCGCAGACGATGCTGGCCGTCTACCCGCCACGCGAGCTGCGCCGCGCCATCGCCACCAGCGACCTCGCCGCGCTGACCAAGGTGCCCGGGATCGGCCGCAAGGGCGCGGAGCGGATCGTCGTCGAGCTGCGCGACCGTATCGGCGCCATCGACGGCTCCGACGCCGCGGTGGACCTCGGGGGCCTCACCCCGGTGGCGCCGTGGCGCGATCAGCTGGCCCACGCGCTGGCCGGGCTCGGCTTCTCCGGGAAGGAGGCCACCGAGGCGGTCGATGTGGCGGCCGCCGAGGTCGCGGCCGGGGAGAGCCCGGACGTCTCCGCCCTGCTGCGCCGCAGCATCCAGCTCCTCGGCCGGACCCGATGACGCGATGAGCAACCCGGAGGAGACCGAGGATCTGGTCAATCCGCTGCCGGTGCCCGACGAGCGGGAGGTGGAGGCAAGCCTGCGCCCCAAGCGGCTGGCGGAGTTCGTCGGCCAGCCCAAGGTCCGCGAGCAGCTGCAGCTGGTGCTGGAGAGCGCACTGCGCCGCCGCCGCCCGCCGGACCACGTCCTGCTGTCCGGCCCGCCCGGCCTCGGCAAGACCAGCCTGGCCATGATCATCGCCGTGGAGCTCGGCACCCCGATCCGGGTCACCAGCGGCCCGGCCATCGAGCGGGCCGGCGACCTCGCCGCGCTGCTCACCAGCCTCACCGCCGGTGAGGTGCTGTTCATCGACGAGATCCACCGCATCGCCCGCCCCGCCGAGGAGCTGCTCTACATGGCGATGGAGGACTTCCGGGTCGACGTGATCGTCGGCAAAGGGCCCGGCGCGACGGCGATCCCGCTCGATCTGGAGGCGTTCACGCTGGTGGGCGCCACCACCCGGGCCGGGCTGCTCACCGGCCCGCTGCGCGACCGGTTCGGCTTCACCGGGCACATGGACTTCTACGACGTCGCGGAGCTGGAGACCGTACTCCGGCGCTCCGCGGAGCTGCTCGGTGTCGCACTCGAGCCCGACGGCGCCACGGAGATCGCCGGCCGGTCGCGGGGCACGCCGCGCATCGCCAACCGGCTGCTGCGCCGGGTGCGCGACTACGCCGAGGTCCGCGCGGACGCCCTCGTCACCGAGGAGGTCGCGGCGGCCGCCCTGGCCGTGTACGACGTCGACCAGCTCGGCCTGGACCGGTTGGACCGTGCCGTCCTCGACGCGCTGGTGCGCCGCTTCGGCGGTGGCCCCGTCGGCGTGGGGACCCTAGCGGTGGCCGTCGGCGAGGAGGTCGAGACCGTCGAGGAGGTCGCCGAGCCGTTCCTGGTGCGCGCCGGCCTGCTGGCCCGAACCCCGCGTGGACGGGTCGCGACGCCCGCCGCTTGGGAACATCTCGGGCTTTCCGGACCTCGTCCGGCTGGACCTACGCTTTTCGACGCGTAGCTTTGAACGCGTGA
>JAVHVL010000444.1:0-6456 GCA_032160565.1 Pseudonocardiales bacterium
GGCGCTGGCGTGCGGCCGCGGCGTCGCACGTGCCCCGCGGCGCTTCGGTGCCACGTAGGCCCTCGGCACCGGGATGCGGAACACCCGCTCGAGCCGGGTGCGCCGCCCGAGCCGCTCGGACTTGCGCGCCGCGGCGACGGCGGGTGTCTCGTGCCGCGCGAAGGAGGTGAGCATGCCCAGCACGAAGAAGGAGGCGAGCAGCGACGTGCCACCGGCGGAGATGAACGGCAGCGGGATGCCGGTGACGGGCAGCAGCCCGGTCACATACCCGATGTTGATCACCGCCTGCCCGCACAGCCATACCGTCGCCCCGCCGGCGACGAGGCGGACGAACGGGTCGGCGTTGCGGCGCGCGATGCGCAGGCCGGTGTACGCGAGCAGGCCGAACAGCGCCAGGACGGCGAGGCAGCCGATCAGGCCGAGCTCCTCACCGATGATCGCGAAGACGTAGTCGGAGTTGGCGTTCGGCACCCAGCCGTACTTCGACGTGCCCTGGCCGATGCCCACGCCGAACACGCCGCCCGAGGCGAGCGCGTACAGCCCCTCCACGGTGTGGAAGCCACTGTTCTGGGCGTCCTTGAACGGGTGCAGGAACGTGGTGATGCGCTGCCAGCGGTACGGCGCGGCGAAGGCCAGCGCGGTGATCGCCGCGCCCAGCACCAGCACGACCGCGGAGAAGTACCGGATCGGCATGCCGACCATCCACAGCAGGCCGAGCAGGATCAGCACGAAGCAGCAGGTCGTGCCGAGGTCCGGCTCCAGCATGACCAGCCCAGCCACGAGGGCGAAGCCCGGCAGCAACGGGACGAACAGGTGGCGGGCGCGCCGCAGCGTGCCGAGTTGCTGCTTGCGGGCGAGCAGGTCGCCCCCCCAGAGCAGGATCGCCACCTTCGCCAGCTCGGACGGCTGCAGCTGCATGGGGCCGAGGTCGATCCACCGCCGCGCGCCGTACACGCCCACGCCGATGCCCGGCACGAGGACCGCGACGAGGGCGACGAACGCCAGTACCAACGCGGGATAGGCAAGCATCCGGTAGGCGCGCGGCGACATGCGCAGCGCGAACCAGAACAGCGGCAGGCCGATCGCGACGAACTCGGCTTCCTTGATCACCTGCGCCCAGATCGACGCGGTGCCGGCACCGGTTGTGTCGTGCGAGGCGGCGATCGTCGTGGAGACGGCCATCAGCACGCCGAAGCCCAGCAGGCCGGCCCCGGCGAGGAGCAGCAACTGCACGGAGGCGTACGGGCGGTCGACGAACCGCTCCCCCGCCCGCGCCGGAAGGACCTTGCTGCGCAGCCGGTCGAACAGCGTCGCAGGGTCCCCTGCCGTCGTCACGGAGCACCGAGCGCGCGAACGGCCGCCTCGAACGCGGCACCGCGCTCGGCGTAGCCGCCGAACATGTCGTACGAGGCGGCGGCGGGCGCCAACAGCACGGTGTCGCCCGGACGCGCGAGTCCGGCCGCGGCGCGCACGACCTCGGTCATTGCTCCATGGTCCGTGCTCGACACATCGATCATCGGCACATCGGGCGCGTGTCGCCGCAATGCGTCGGCGATGGCCGCGCGGTCCGCGCCGAGCAGCACGACGCCGACCAACCGCCCGGCGACCGCACCGACCAGCTCCTCGACCGGCGCGTCCTTCAGCTGCCCGCCCGTGATCCAGACGACGCGGTCGTAGGCGGTGAGCGAGGCGAGCGCGGCATGCGGGTTGGTCGCCTTGCTGTCATCGACCCAGCCGACGCCGCCGCGAGTCAGTAGCAGCTGGTTGCGATGCGGATCAGGCACGAAGTCGCGCAGCCCGGCCACGACGGCATCCGGGCGCACGCCGTGGGCGCGGGCCAGCGCCGCCGCGGCCAGCGCGTTCGCCACGTTGTGCGCACCGGCCGGGCGGATCTCCTCGGCGGGGATGAGAGCGACGGCCTCGCCGAACGCCTCGTCGATCAGCATCCCGGCGCGGACCCCCAGCTCGCCGCGCGCCGGGTCACGCAGCGTGAAGCCCACGCGCGTCGGGGTGCTGGCCGCGGCCAGCAGCGCCGCGACGTGGGGGTCGTCGGCATTGCCGATGGCGAGCCGCCCGCCCCACACGCGTGTCTTGACGCGGGCGTACGCGTCCATCGAGCCGTGCCAGTCGAGATGGTCCGGCGCCAGGTTCAGCAACGCACCCGCGGCCGGGGCGACCGTGGCCGACCAGTGCAGCTGGAAGCTGGACAGCTCGACCGCCAGCACGTCGTAAGGCTCGGGAGCGGTAACCGCGTCGATGATCGAGACCCCGACGTTTCCCACGGCCAGCGCGCGCGCACCGGACGCGCGCAGGATCGACTCGAGCATCCGCACCGTCGTGGTCTTGCCGTTCGTGCCGGTGACCGCGAGCCATGGCGCGGCACCCGGCTCCCTCAGCCGCCAGGCGAACTCCACCTCGCCGACGACCTCCACGCCACTGGCCACCGCGTCCACCAGTACCGGATGGTCCGGGCGCCAGCCGGGCGAGGTGACGACGAGATCCACTCCCGCGGGCAGCGCGTCCGGCGAGCCGACGTAACGCGCGCCCGAGGCGACGAGCCGGGCGACGGAGTCGGACTCCACGCGGTCGGCCAGCAGGACGGCGGCGTGCCGGCCGAGCAGCGCATGCACGGCGGACGTGCCGGCGAGCCCCGCGCCGCAGACCAGCACGGTGGCGCCGGCAAGGGGCGCAGGCTCAGCCATTTCCGATGAAGTCCGCGTAGAACAGCCCCATCCCGAAGGCCACGGCAATTCCGGCGACGATCCAGAAGCGCACGATGATCGTGACTTCCTCCCAGCCGCTCAGCTCGAAGTGGTGATGCAGCGGAGCCATCCGGAATACCCGCTTGCCGGTGCCGGTGCGGACCCGCGTGAATTTGAACCAGCCGGTCTGGATGATGCCGGACAGCGTGACGGTGGCGAACAGCCCACCGAGCACGACCAGGAGCAACTCGGTGCGGGAGAGGATCGCCAGCCCGGCCATCAGGCCGCCGAGCGCCAGCGACCCCGTGTCGCCCATGAAGATCTGCGCGGGTGAGGCGTTCCACCATAGGAAGCCGAAGCACGCGCTCATCGCCGACGCCGCGACGAGGGCCACGTCGAGCGGGTCGCGCACGTCGTAGCAGCCACCGATCGGATTCGTGCCGCAGGGGTTGCGAAACTGCAGGAACGTGATGAGCGTGAACGCGCCGAAGACCATTGCCGAGGCGCCCGCGGCGAGGCCGTCGAGGCCGTCGGTGAGGTTCACGGCGTTGGATGTCGCCGAGATGATCAGGTAGGCCAGCAGGAGGAAACCGATCGTGCCGATGCTCACCCCGCCGATGTCGCGCACGTAGGAGATGTGCGTCGAGGCCGGCATCAGGCCGAGCTTGTTGCGGAACTGCATCGCCAGCACCCCGAAGGTCAGCGCCACGACCAGCTGGCCGCCGAACTTCGCGCGGGCGCGCAGGCCGAGGCTGCGCTGCCGCCGGATCTTGATCAGGTCGTCGACGAACCCCACCGCGCCCAGGCCCACCATCAGGAACAGCAACAGCAGCCCCGACGCGTTCGGGCCGCCTCCGCCGCGGATGGCGATGACGGCGTGCGCGACCAGATAGCCGAGGACGGTGGAGCCGATGATCGCGACGCCGCCCATCGTCGGCGTGCCGCGCTTGATGAGGTGCGACTGCGGTCCGTCGCTCCGGATCTCCTGGCCGAAGCCGCGCCTGCGGAAGTAAGCGACCACAAGTGGCGTGCAGAGGATCGAGGAGAGCAGTGAGACGACAGCGGCGGTGAGGATCGTCTTCACGCCGTGCCGCCTCCTGACCTGTCCGTCGCTGCCTTGCCCGTCGCCGGCGTGCCCGTAGCGGCCGTACCCGTCGCATCGTCCGCGACGGCAAGGGCGACCCGTTCGAGGCTCGCCGCCCTGGAGGCCTTGACCAGCACGACGTCGCCCGGCCGCAGTTCGGCCCGCAGCATCGCGATCGCGGCATCGATGTCCGGCACCCAGCTCGACTCGCCGTTCCACGAGCCTTCCAGAGCGGCGCCGTGCTGGATCGGGCGGGCCTGCTCCCCCACCGCGATCAGCCGTGATACGTCCAGGCGCACGGCCAGCCGGCCGAGCGCATCGTGCTCGGCAGGGCCGTCCGGCCCGAGCTCGGCCATCGGCCCGAGCACCGCGAAGGAGCGGCCGCCGCGCTCGCGCCGCGGGCGGCTCACCGCGGCCAGCGCCTTGAGCGCTGCGCGCATCGACTCGGGGTTGGCGTTGTACGCGTCGTTGATCACCAGCACCCCGTCTGGACGCTCGGTCAGCTCCATCCGCCACCGGGACACCGGCGCGGCCTCGGCCAGGCCGGCGGCGACATCGGGCAGGGGCATGCCGCACTCCAGTGCCGCGGCCGCGGCCGCGAGGGCGTTGCCGACCTGGTGGCCACCCACTACCCGCAGCTGCACGCGGCCCGATCCGCCGGCGGCGTGCAGCGTGAACGCCGGGCGCCCGAGCTCGTCGAACTCGACGCCGTCCGCGCGCACGTCGGCGCTCCTCGCCTCGCCGAACGTGACGACCCGTGCCGCGGTCCGCGACCGCATGGCCAGGACGAGCTGGTCGTCGGCGTTGAGCACGGCCACCCCGCCGTCCGCCGCGGGTGGCAGCGCCTCGACCAGCTCCCCCTTGGCCTGCGCGATCGCCTCCCGCGAGCCGAACTCACCGAGGTGCGCGCTGCCGACGTTGAGCACGACGCCGATGCGCGGCGGTGCGATCTCCGCGAGGTAGCGGATGTGCCCGATCCCCCGCGCGCTGGTCTCGAGGACGAGGAATCGGGTGCGCTCGTCGGACAGCAGCACGGTGTACGGATGACCCAGCTCGTTGTTGAACGACCCCGGCGGCGCGACGGTCGGACCCAGCCGGGCCAGCAGTTGCGCGAGCAGATCCTTCGTCGACGTCTTGCCGGACGAGCCGGTGATGCCGACGACCGTGACGTCGGGCAGCCGGCGCACGACGGTGCCGGCCAGCGCCGCCAGTGCGGCGAAGCCGTCCGCCACCTCGATGCTGGGCGCCGGCACCGGCCGGGTGACGAGAGCGGCCACCGCGCCCTGCCGAATCGCGGCGTCGACGAAATCGTGGCCGTCCACGTGCTCGCCCGCAAGCGCAAGGAACAGCCCGCCCCGCGCCACCTTCCGCGAGTCGAACTCGAGCGGGCCGGACGCGACCGCCGCCGGGTCGGCGCCGACGAGGCGGCCACCGACGACCTGCGCGATCTCGCCCAGTGACAGCGGGATCATCCGGCCACCTCGAGCAGCGCCGCGCGGAGCACGTCGCGGTCGTCGAAGGGGTGGACCACGCCGGCGATCTCCTGCCCCCGCTCATGCCCCTTGCCGGCTACCAGCACGGTGTCGCCCGGGGCGGCGAGCGCGACGGCCGTGGCGATCCCCTCGGCCCGGTCGCCGATCTCACGCACGTCACCGCGCCGGCCGGCGGGCAGCGCGAGGGCGCCGTCGAGCATCGCCCGGCGGATGGCGGCCGGCTCCTCGTTGCGCGGGTTGTCGTCGGTCACGATCAGCAGGTCGGCATCGCGCGCGGCGATCTGCCCCATCAACGGGCGCTTCGCACGATCCCGGTCGCCGCCGCAGCCGAGCACGATGATGAGCCGCCCGCGCGTCAACGGGCGCAGTGCGCGCAACGCCCCCTCGACCGCCGCCGGCTTGTGGCTGTAGTCCACCACCGCGAGGAAGTCCTGCCCCGCGTCGACCCGCTCCATCCGCCCAGGCACGACGGCGGTCGCGACGGCCGGTGCGGCGACGTCGGGCGGCGCGCCGTCCTCGTGCAGGATCGCCAGCGCCAGCAGGGCATTCGCCACGTTGTACCGCCCAGGGATGGCGCATCCCGTGGCCACCTCGACGCCCGGCCCCGACGCGATGAACCGGGTGGTCCCGTCGGCGAGCTCCTCGATGTCGGTAGCTCGCCAGGTGGCCTCGCCGCCCGTGGTCGTCACGGTGGTGCAGGGCCCGACCACCTCGGCCATCCGGTTGCCCCAGACGTCGTCGACGACGATCACCGCACGGCGGGTATGGGCACCGAACAGCAGCGACTTCGCCTCGAAGTACCGCGTCATGTCGGGATGGAAGTCCAGATGATCCTCGGAGAGGTTCGTGAACGCGCCGACGGCGAACTCCACCGCGCCGGCCCGCCCCATCGCCAGCGCGTGGCTGGAGACCTCGATGGCGACGTCGGTGACAGCGCGCTGACGCATCACCGCCAGCAGCGCCTGCACGTCCGGCGCCTCGGGGGTCGTGAAGCCGGTCTTGATCTCGTCGTCCCCGATCATCGTGGCGACCGTTCCGATCAGTCCGGGTACCCGGCCCGCCGCCTGCAGCCCAGCCCGCACGAGGAACGTCGTGGTCGTCTTGCCGCTGGTGCCGGTGACCCCGAGGACACGCAGCGCACGGCTCGGCCACCCGTACACCGCGGCCGCGACGGGGC
>JAVHVL010000417.1:0-3379 GCA_032160565.1 Pseudonocardiales bacterium
GTCGGCCGTAGAGCTAAAGGCGTTGTCGCCGCCGAACTCCGCAACTGCCGCCCGCAACTTGGGCTCGTCTATACCGACAAGGTGCACCCTGGCGCCCTCAGCGATGAACAGTCTCGCGGAGGCTAGCCCGATGCCACTCTCCCCACCTGTGATGAGGGCAATCTTCCCATCCAACTGACCCATGTCCGAACCTCCTCGCGCCGCCACGAGGGTGAGGGGCGGGCCCTGCGCCGCGGCACCGACGAGGCAGAAGTGGGCATTCGACGCTACTCGAGCAGGCCAGGTTTGTCGTGCCCCGGCATCGAGATCGCCTGTCGTCGGAGGTTCGCCAAGTGGACCGGGCGCCGGCCACCCAGCGCTCACACCATGCGAAAAGGAACGTTTGCGGTAGGTCGGCATCCCACTGCGCACAGAAGTCGCACCCGAGCTAGGGAAAGCCCGTGTCGACGACGCTCGAAAACTGGACAGTAGCGACGCTTGAAAAGTGAACACTCGACGATTGGAGAGTGATCACTTTGGAGGACTGGGCGCTGATCCGCAGGCTCGTCGCGGAAGGGGTTCCGAAGGCGCGGGTCGCGCAGCGACTGGGGGTGTCGCGGACAACGGTGGTGAAGGCGGTGTCCTCGGATGCGCCGCCGAGGTATGAGCGGCGGGTGGCGCCGACGAGCTTCTCCCCGTTCGAGCAACGGGTCCGGGCGTTGCTGGAAGACGATCCGGATCTGCCGGCGACGGTGCTCGCTGAGCGCGTCGGGTGGACCGGGTCGATCACGTGGTTTCGGGAGAACGTGAAGCGGTTGCGTCCCGAGCACCGCAAGATCGATCCGGCTGATCGGCTGGTCTGGGAGCCGGGCGATGCGGCGCGGTGCGATCTGTGGTTCCCGCCGCGCAAGATCTCGCTCGAGGACGGCACCGCCAAGTCGCTGCCGGTGCTGGTGATCACCGCGGCGCACTCGCGTTTCATCACTGCCCGGATGATCCCTACCCGCAAGACCGAGGATCTGCTGCTCGGGTCGTGGGAGCTAATCGCCCAGCTCGGGCGAGTGCCGCGACGGTTGATCTGGGACAACGAACCCGGTATCGGTCGAGGCCAGCGCAGGGCTGAAGGGGTCGCATCGTTCATGGGGACCCTCGCGACCCGGCTGGTGCTGCTCCCGCCCAAGGACCCCGAATCGAAGGGGATCGTCGAGCGCCGCAACGGCTGGTTCGAGACCTCGTTCATGCCTGGCCGATCCTTCGACTCACCGCTGGACTTCAACGAGCAGTTCGCCGACTGGCTGAGCAGAGCGAACCGGCGCGAAGTTCGCACCATCGGTGCGGCACCGATCGATCGCCTTGATGCTGACCGAGCCGCGATGTTGGCGTTGCCGCCGGTGGTGCTGCATCTGGGCTGGCGCAACAGGGTCCGCCTCGGACGCGACTACTACGTCCGCCTGGACACCAACGACTACTCCGTCGACCCGAACATGATCGGCCGCCTCGTCGATGTCAGCGCCGACCTCGACCGGGTCAAGGTCCGCGCAGACGGACGCGTGATCGCCGACCACCCGCGAACCTGGGCTCGCGGACAGACCATCACCGACCCCGCGCATGTCGAGACAGCCGCTCGACTGCGCAAACAGTTCCAGCAACCCCGCACCGGGCCTGCGCAGGTAGATGACCTGGCCCGAGACCTCGCCGACTACGACCGGGCCTTCGGCCTGATCGATGGGCAGTCGAGCTGATGGCCGCCGCGAAGAGCACCGACGCGATCAAACAGATCACCTACTTGGCCGGCGCCTTGAAAGCACCACGGATCACCGAAGCCGCGACACGACTGGCCGATCAGGCCCGCGACCCCGGCTGGACCCATGAGGACTACCTCGCCGCCGTCCTGGAACGCGAGGTCAGTGCCCGCAACGCCTCCGGCGCGCAACTACGCATCCGCGCCGCCGGGTTCCCCGCCCGCAAAACCCTGGAGGACTTCGACTTCGACGTCCAACCCGCCATCCGACAACAGATCGGAGCGCTGGCCTCCGGCGGATTCCTCAGCGAGGCCCGCAACATCGTGCTGCTCGGGCCACCGGGCACCGGCAAAACCCACCTGGCCACGGCGCTCGGGATCGTCGCCGCCCAACACGGGCACCGAGTGCTGTTCGCGACCGCGACCGACTGGGTCACCCGCCTCACCGACGCCCACCGCTCCGGCAAGCTGCCCGAAGAACTAGCCAAGCTGCGCCGCTACGGACTGATCATCGTCGACGAAGTCGGCTACCTGCCCTTCGAACAAGACGCAGCGAACCTCTTCTTCCAACTCGTCAGCTCCCGCTACGAACACGCCTCACTCGTGCTCACCAGCAACCTGCCGTTCTCCGGATGGGCCGGCGTCTTCGGCGACCAAGCCGTCGCCGCAGCCATGATCGACCGCATCGTCCACCACGCCGCCGTCCTCGCCCTCAAAGGCGCCAGCTACCGCCTCCGCGGCCGAGGCATCGACAGCCTTCCCAGCATCCGCACCACGACCGAACCCGAGACCTAAACTGCCAACAGCCGTTGCGCCGAAACCGTTCAACATTCGAGCGCCGTCGACATGGCTGCCGCGCATCGCGAGGCGATTGCCACTGCCCACGCTTCGATCTCGTCAGGCGTCATGGCGCCAAGTCTGCATCGATGATCACGCTGCCGGAAGAACGTCCTGGTACGCGAGGACCTGCCGCCAGTTCCCGATCCAGGGATTGCCATTGCTTCACGGCGCTCGAGCGGTCGTAGCCGCGGACACTTGAACCGATCGCACCACAGTGTTGCGGTGGTGCCATGTCACCTCGTGTCGCACCGTGCCGACCAACATCGCCCGGTACCGCAGCGGCTCCTCGCGTGCGGCGCGTGCTCCGATTCTCGCTGACAAATGAGTGACAAGCCGAGCCGCTACCGGCCTCACGACATGCGAAAACCCCTGTAAACACAGGGGTTAATGGGTGGAGCTGAGGGGACTCGAACCCCTGACCCCCACACTGCCAGCCGATTGTTCGATTATTTACATCGGTTCGCCGATGTCTAAACCCTTATCCAGTAAGGGTGTTCTGGACGAATATCGAACACCGCGTACACCCGCGGATGAAGCAAATGGCTACCAAAATGGCTACCTGATGATCTTGAAAATCCGGATCGAACGCGGACCCTGCTTCGAGTGCACGAGCAGTCCTCTCACTTCGACAATCTACTCCGGCGATGCTGAACCACGCGACGCAGCTTGCCGACCTTGCCACGGTCGAATGGCAGCTGGTCCAGCTCGGGACGCCACCGATCTGCGCGTTCCGCGAGATCGGGTCAGTGCCCATGCGATGGCTCGCAGCCGTGTCAGGCCAAGTCGATACCGTGCCGGAGCAGCTGCGCGAATGCCAAA
>JAVHVL010000464.1:0-3651 GCA_032160565.1 Pseudonocardiales bacterium
CGCCGGCGCCCATTCCCGCGACGCCACGACGCTCACCGTGCCCGCTGTGCTCACCGTGCCCGCTGTGCTCACCGTGCCCGCGGTGCTGACCGTGCCCGCGGTGCTGACCGTGCCCGCCGGCCCCGACCACTCGACGCGGCCGTCGCCGATGCGAGCCTCGCCGGCAACGGGCAGCGAGGTCAGCGGCAGCTCGGCGGACGTCGAGGGCAGCACGAGCGCGCACGGCAGCCGGACCGCGTCGCTGGCGAGGACGGCAACCACCGACCGCCCCACGCGGAAATACGCCGCGGAGTCGCAGCTGCCGAGGCATTCCGCCGGCTGCGCGGGCTGCGAGAGCGGGCCCCGCAGGGCAGTGCTCGACGCCGCGTACAGCCTCATGATCCGGTGACGCTAGCCGCGGCGCGTACGGTCACCCCATGGAGAGTGTTGCCAACATTGAGGCCCGGCAGGAACGTGATCTGCCAGCGGCCAGCGTCTACGGCCTCACCGTCCGTGACCTGCTTTCGCTGCCCAGCCTGGCCGGGGCCGAGGTCGCCGCCGGCGCCGCCGGTTTGGACCAGCTCGTGCGCTGGGTGAACGTCATGGAGGTCCCCGACATCCTGCCGTGGGTCAAGCCGAACGAGCTCCTGCTCACCACCGGCTTCCCGCTCAGCCACGTCGGCGGGGCGTCCAGCGTGGACTCCGCCGCACTCGCCGAACTCATCGACGGCCTCGCCGAGGGCGGGGTCGCGGCCCTCGGCGTCAAGACGGGGCGCTACCTCGACGAGCTGCCGCCGGTCATGCTCGACACTGCCGAGCGCCGGGGTTTCCCGATCCTGGTGCTGCCCCGCACGGTGGCCTTCGACGAGGTGATGTCCGACGTCTTCACCCAGCTGGTGGACCGGCAGTCCTGGGCGCTGGATGTCGCCGACCGGCTGCACCGCGCGCTCACCGGGATCGTGCTCGAGGGGGGCGACCTCCCGCAGATCGCCGGCGAGTTCGCCGCGCTGTTCGACGCGGCCGTGCTCATCTGCTCGCCGGACGGCCGGGTGCAGACGACGGTCGGCACGGACGCCGACTGTGCCGCACTGGCCCTGCTGCCGCTGTTCGACCCGTCCGGCCGATTCCGCACCGAGCAGGTGCACGCCGGCCTGCAGGATGCGCCGGACCCGCACACCGGTCAGCTCGCCATTGCACCGGTGATCGCCGGCGGTACTGATCATGGCTTCATCGTCGCCTACGGACCTGGGGGTGGCCTGGGGCCGGTGACCGTGCAGGCCCTGGAGCGGGCGGCCACCGTCGCCGCGCTCGCGATCACCAAGCAACTCGCCGTGTCCGCAGTCGAGTCGAAGTTCCGCGGTGACTTCCTGCGGGATGCGCTGATGGGGGTCGCCGGCCCGGTCGAGCAGGTGGTCGAGCACTGCGTGCAGCTCGGGTGGGACGTCGCCCGCCCGCTCGCCGTCGTAGTGGCGCAGTTCGACGACCCGGTCGCGCAGTCGGCGCCGACGGCGGCCGCCGAGCGCACGCCGCAGGATCGCCTGACCGCCGCCTGGCAGCAGGTCGTGCGGGCCCGGGATCGAGCGGTGCCGGTGGTCGGGTTCAGCCACGAGGTGGTCGCGCTGGTGCCCGCCGCAGCCGACACCGTCGAGGCCGTGGTGGCCGAGCTGGTCGCCGCCGTGGCCGGGGACCGCGGCGGCGGGCGCCGATCGTTCAGCACGGGGATCAGCCGGGTGATCCAGTCAGTCGCAGACCTGCCGACCGCCTACGACCAGGCGCGGAAGGCAGTGCTCGTCGGGCGGCGGATGCGTGGACCGGGCGCGGTCGCCCACTTCGACTCGCTGGGTGTGCACCGGCTGCTGTCACTCGTGAGCGACCCCGAGGAGCTGCGCAGCTTCGCCGCCGAGGTGCTCCGGGGGCTGGCGGCGGACACCACCGAGGCGAACGACCTCCGGAACACCCTGCAGGTGCTGCTGGACACCAACTGCAACGTGGCCGAGACGGCCCGCTCGCTGCACTTCCACTACAACACCCTGCGGTACCGGATCGGCAAGTTGGAATCGATCGTCGGGCCGTTCACCGCCGACGCGGACCTGCGGCTGGACATCGCCCTCGCGCTGCGCGTCGTGCAGATGCGTGGTTTGTGAACCGGCCGCCCCCGTGGACGCCGTGCCTCGGCAGCGTCGGACGGAGCGGAGACCGGTCCTTCGTCAGATCTGCACAGTGATGGATCCTTGACGGCACCCCTACCGTCTGCGGTGAGCGCGGTCACATCGGCCGGGCATCGGCAGCAGGTCGGGACCGGAAGGACGGCGGGGGATGGCTGGATTCGGCTGGAAGCTGGTCTACGGAGGGCGCACGCCACCGGCCGGGGAGGTCGTCCGGCCCGACGAGCGCCTCGGTTGGGGCCAGATGGCCGGGCTCGGCGCCCAGCACGTCGTCGCCATGTTCGGCGCGACGTTCGTCTTCCCCGTGATCATGGGGCTCAACCCGAACCTAGCGGTGCTCATGTCGGGCGTCGCGACGATCATGTTCCTGCTGATCGTCGGCAACAGGGTGCCGTCCTACCTCGGCACGAGCGCCTCGTTCGTCGGTGCGGTCTTCGCGATCCGGGCGCAGGGCGGCGACTCGGCCGACGTCACCGGCTCGATCCTCGTGGCCGGCGTGATCCTGGCGCTGGTCGGCGTGCTCGTGCACTTCGGGGGCGCGCACCTCGTGCGCGCCGTCCTGCCGCCGGCGGTCACCGGCGCGGTCGTCATGCTGATCGGCTTCAACCTGGCCTTCGTCGCGACCAACATCTACTTCCCGAGCGACCAGTGGGTCGGTCTGTTCACAGCCGTCTTCGTCATCGTCGTGGCGGTCGGCGCGCGGGGCTTCCTCGGCCGCATCGCGATCTTCCTCGGGCTGATCTTCGGCTACGCGCTGTCGTGGCTGCTGGACCAGACCAGCATCCGCAGGTGCAGCACCGACGCGAACGACGCGCTGAAGTGCGTGAAGGGCGACCGCATCGACTTCGGCGCGATCCGGCACGCGGACTGGCTCGGCATCCCGAAGAACATCACCACGACGGGCGCGGACGGCAAGGCACATGTGCTCACCGGCGCGCACCTCCCGTCGTTCAGCATGACGTTCATCCTGCTGGTGATCCCGGCCGTCATCGCGCTGCTCGCCGAGAACGCCGGGCACGTGAAGGCCGTCTCGGAGATGACGGGTGACAACCTCGACCCGTACCTCGGCCGGGCGTTCATCGGTGACGGCGTCGGCACCGCGCTGGCCTCGTTCGTCGGCGGTTCGCCGACCACGACGTACGCCGAGAACATCGGCGTCATGGCGGCCACCCGCGTCTACTCGACGCTGGCGTACTACATCGCGGCGGGCGTGGCGATCCTGTTCGGCTTCTGCCCGAAGTTCGGTGCGCTGGTGGCGTCGACGCCAGGCGCCGTCCTCGGCGGCATCACCCTCGTGCTCTACGGCATGATCGGCCTACTGGGCGCCAAGATCTGGATCGAGAACCGGGTGAACTTCGCCAACCCGATCAACCTCGTGCCGCTGGCCGCCGGCATCATCGCCGGCATCGGGCCGCTGCACTTCGCGATCACGCACAAGTTCTCCGTCAGCGGCATCGCGGCGGGCACGATCCTGGCCGTGGCCGGCTGGCACGCCGCCAAGGCCATC
>JAVHVL010000538.1:0-7301 GCA_032160565.1 Pseudonocardiales bacterium
GCCGGCGGCGGCTCCGGGTTGTTCGGCGGCCACTGTTGGCCTTGGTTGCCCTGGTCGCTCATCTGCAGGCACCTCACGTGTCGTCGCGGTAAGTCCGAAAGCTCGGGCACACGCTACTGCGAATACCTGGGCACAACAGCACAGGCGCGCCCTTTCCCGGCGCAGCACATCACGGTTGCATACTCTGCGCCACGACGCCGCGACGGATCGAGGCCGCGGCCGCGCGCGCGGGTGCCGCGACCGGCGGGGAATCGCCGACCGGGGAGGGCGCGGCCGCGAGCTGCTCCAGCAGGTCGAGCACCTGCTTGCACCAGCGGATGAAGTCACCCGCGGTCAGCTCGGCACCGGTCTGCTCCGCGGTTGCCAGCACCCGGTCGAGGCGCTCGCCGCTGGCCCACCGATGGATCGCCCAGACGAAGCCGAGCTGCGGCTCCCGGCTCTGCGGCAGCCCGAGCTCCGCCTCGTCATCGGCGACGTCCGCCCAGATCCGCACCGTCGTCGCCAGGGCGTCGCGGACCGCCGGGGTGGGCATCCGGTCGGCGGGCCGCGCGTCGCGTCGCGGCTCGTAGACCAGCGTGGACACCCCAGCCGCGAGCTCGGCCGGCCCGAGCGCATCCCACGCTCCGGCGCGCAGGCACTCCGCGACCACCAGGTCCGCCTCCGACCAGATCCTCGCGAGCTGTCGCCCGGGCGGTGTGGTCTCGTCCCCCGCGAGATAGCCGCGCGCTTCCAGCAACTGGCAGATCCGATCGAAAGTCCGCCCCAGTGACGTCGTGCGGCCTTCGATGCGGCGGCGCAGGGCATCGTTCTCGCGGCGCAGCCGGTAATAGCGCTCGGCCCACCGCGCGTGCTCCTCGCGGTCCGGGCACGCGTGGCACGGGTGCGCGCGCAGCGCGGCGCGCAGCCGCCGCACCTCCTCGTCGTCCACGGTGCCGGAGGATGCTCGCCGGTGCGTCTTCGGAGAATCCGGAATGTTCAGGGCGCGCAGGCTGGCGGCCAGGTCGCGCCGGTCCTGCGGAGAGCGGTGGTTGACGTGTTTCGGCAGCCGCACCCGGCCGAGAACGTCGACCGCAACGGGGAAGTCGACCATCGACAGCCGGCCGGCCCAGCGGCCCTCGGTCAGCACCAGCGGGTGCGGATCGTCCCGCGGATGAGTGCCCGGATCGAGGACGATCGCCAGCCCGGCTCGGCGCCCGCTCGGCACCCGGATCACGTCGCCGGGGCGCAGCGCCTCCAGCGAGGCCGCGACCGCCCCCCGCCGGTGGCGGGCACCCTCCCGGGACAGCAGCGCTTCCCGCTCGCTCAGCTTCCGCCGCAACTCCGCGTACTCGGCGAAGTCGCCGAGGTCGCAGCGCATCTTCTGCTCGTACTCGGCCAGCAAAGCCTCGTTGCGCTTGATCTGCTTCACCAGCCCCGCGACGGAGCGGTCGGCCTGGAACTGTGCGAAGGAGGACTCGAGCAGATCCCGCGCGGCACCCCGCCCCATCTGCCCGACCAGGTTCAACGCCATGTTGTAGGACGGCCGGAAGGATGACCGGAGCGGATAGGTGCGGGTCGAGGCGAGCCCCGCGACGCGCACCGGATCGACGTCCGGCCCCCACACGACCACCGCATGCCCCTCGACGTCGATGCCACGTCGGCCGGCCCGGCCGGTGAGCTGGGTGTACTCCCCCGGCGTGATGTCGGCGTGCGTCTCGCCGTTGAACTTCGTGAGCCGCTCCAGCACGACGGTGCGGGCCGGCATGTTGATGCCGAGCGCCAGCGTCTCGGTGGCGAAGACGGCGCGCACCAGCCCGCGGACGAACAGCTCCTCGACGGTCTCCTTGAACGTCGGCAGCATCCCGGCGTGGTGCGCGGCGACCCCACGGCGCAGCCCGTCGCGCCACTCCCAGTAGCCGAGTACCTCGAGGTCCTCGGCGGGGATCCCGGCGGTGCGCTCGTCCACGAGGGCGTCGATCTCGTCCCGTTCGTCCTCGCTGGTCAGCCACAGCCCCGCATACGTGCACTGCCGCACCGCCGCGTCGCAGCCGGCGCGGCTGAAGATGAACGTGATCGCCGGCAGTAGCCCGTCGCTGTCGAGGCGGGAGATCACGTCCGGGCGGTGTGGCGGCCGCCAGCCCCGCAGCGGGCGCCCGCCGCCGCGCCGGGAGGCGCCCGGGTCGAGATAGCGCATCCGCTCGTTGATGTGCCGCTTCAGCTCAGGGTTGACGGTGCTGCCGTCGCCGGTCTCGGCGAAGAGATCGAACATCCGTGAGCCGACGAGCATGTGCTGCAGCAGGGGCACCGGGCGCTGCTCGTGCACGATCACCCGGGTCTCGCCGCGCACGGTGACCAGCCAGTCCCCGAACTCCTCGGCGTTCGAGACCGTCGCCGACAGCGACACCAGCCGCACCGCTGCGGGCAGGTGGATGATCACCTCCTCCCAGACCGCGCCGCGGAACCGGTCGCCGAGGTAGTGCACCTCGTCCATCACCACGTAGCCCAGATCGGTCAGTGACGTGCTGCCGACGTAGAGCATGTTGCGCAGCACTTCGGTGGTCATCACGATCACCGGCGCGTCGGCGTTGATCGAGTTGTCGCCGGTGAGCAGGCCGACACTCGCGCTTCCGTGCCGCGCGACCAGGTCGTTGTACTTCTGGTTCGACAACGCCTTGATGGGCGTCGTGTAGAAGCACTTCTGGCCGGACGCGAGCGCGAGGTGGACGGCGAACTCGCCGACCACCGTCTTCCCCGCGCCGGTGGGTGCGCACACGAGCACGCCGTAGCCGTCCTCGAGGTACTCGCACGCCTCCGTCTGGAAGTCGTCGAGGACGAAGGGGTACCCGGTGCGGAAGTCCTGCAGCGCGGGGTGCCGGGACCGTCGCCGCGCTGCGGCGTACCGCTGGCTCGGCGACGACATGTCTCCAGCGTAGGTCTAGGTATGGGGCTCCCAGCCCGGCGGCACGAGGACGGGCAGCGCGTGCGGCACGCAGGTGGTGCTGACCGGGAGCTCGGCGATGCGCTCGCCGTCGGCGTAGGCGAGCGTGCCAGGCGCCGACAGGCTGACTGTCCGTGCCGTGTACGTGGTCACCGCCGGGTGCCCGATGTGCCCCGCGCGCGGCATGGTCGGCGCCAGCCGGGCCAGGGTCAGGGTCAGGGTCAGGCGGGGCATACCCCGGCGACCGCGCCGAGCAACTCCGCGGAGTCCTCCCGCGACGAGCCGGCGTGCACTTGGACCGATGCGCCGGCGCCGAGGCGCTCGGCCACCGTGGCGGAGATTCGGGCGGCGCGGCCGACGCCGGATGCCGGATTCACGACCAGCGCGATGCGGTGCGCGCTCAGGTGGTGTCCGACCAGGACTCGTCCGCGGCGATCGGCTGCGGGATGGCGTCGATGCTCGACGGCGTGTCGTCGTCCGGGTGCAGCTCCGGGCCGCGCTGCGCGTCGCGCCGGGCCTTGCGCCGCTCGCGCACGATCGCGAACAGCACCGCCCCTTCGAACAGCACGACCATCGGGACGGCCATCGCGCACATCGTGAACGGGTCCGTGCTGGGCGTGGCCACGGCGGCGAAGGTGAAGATGAGGAAGATCGCGAGCCGCTGCGACTTCTTGAGCAGCCGCGCGGGCAGCACGCCGGCCATGTTCGCCAGCACGACGAGCAGCGGCAGCTCGAACGCGGCCCCGAAGATCACCATCATCAAGGTGACGAAGGACAGGTAGCTGTTCACCGTCAACAACGCCTGGGTGCCCGAGCCGGCGGCGGTGAGCAGCACGCTCAGCCCCTTCGCGAGCACGACGTAGGCCAGGGCCATGCCGGCCGCGAACAGGACGGTGGAGACGACGATGAACGTGATCGTGTACTTGCGCTCGTTCTTGCGCAGCCCCGGCGTGATGAAGCCCCAGATCTGGTAGAGCCAGAACGGCGCGGAGAAGACGGTGCCTGCGATGAACGAGACCTTCAGCCGCGTCGTGAAGCCGTCCAGCACGCCGGTGTAGATGAGCTCGCAGCTCTTGCCGTCGGCGCCGTTGTACCGATGCTGTGCCGGCACCGCGCAGTAGGGATGCTCGAGGAAGCGCAGGACGTGGTCGTACAGCGCCCACCCGAGCACCGCGCCGGCTGCGATGAACAGCACCGCGATGATCAGCCGGCGCCGCAGCTCCCGCAGGTGGTCCAGGACCGACATGCGGCCCTCGGGGTTCGGCGGTCGGCGACGCAGCCGCCGCAGCATGGCGGTCACTCAGCGCACGCCGGTGCGGGCCAGCCGCTGCTGTGCCGCAGCGACGTCGCCCTGGAGTTGCCGCAGCGACTCGCCGAGCCCCAGCAGCCGCTCGAGGTCCCGCTGCAGGCGCCGCGCCTTCCAGACGATCTCGTACGCGCAGAACCCCAGGATCACGGCGGCGACCAGGACGGCCGCGAGCCAGGCGATCACCGGAATCCAGGGCACGTTGAAACTCTACTTCGCGCCGTACCCGGCCAGCGCGGCCACCGCCTCGGAGCGGATCGACTCCGAGAGCCACTCCGGCGACAACACCTCGACCTGCCCCGACGAGCCGAGGACGAGGGCCCGTACCCACGCCGGGTCGGCCACCCGCAGGCTCGCCTGGAGCAGCCCGTCGACCTCGGCGACCTCCTCGGTCGGGTAGTAGTCCGCCACCCAGAAGTAGGACGGGGCCAACCGCAGCGACGCCAGCAGATGCTCGGAAGCCGGCTGGAACACCCCTTCGTCGAGGTTGCGCAGCTGCGCGTTCTCCGGCGGCGCGGACGGCTCGTCCAGCTGCTCGACGTGCTCCATGCGGTCGACGCGGAAGACCCGCATCCCTTCGGCGCGGCGGCACCAGCCCTCGAGATAGCTGTGCCCGTCCATCTCGAACAGGCGCAGCGGGTCGACGACGCGCTCGGTGGTCTCGTCGCGGGTGGCGGTGTAGTACCGCAGGAGCAGCGCGCGCCGCTCGTCCAGCGCGCGCTGCAGGACGGGCACCAGCCGGGTGGTGTCGTCCAGCTCGATCGCGACCGTGGTGTCGTCGATCTCGCTGCCGGCCGCCTCCTCCACCTTGGCCAGCGCCCGCTGCACGGCGTCGGTGTCGACGACGCCCGGCGACTCGGCGAGCGTCCGCAGCGCGACGACGAGGGCGAGCGCCTCCTCAGTGGTCAGCCGCAGCGGCCGGGACATCCCCGCGTCGAAGATCACCGACACGGTCTCGCCGTCGAAGGACAGGTCGATCAGGTCACCGGGTCCGTGACCGGGCAGCCCGCACATCCACAGCAGCCGCAGGTCGCGGTCGATCTGCGTGGGCGTCACCCCGAAGTCCGCGGCGGCCTCGGCCATGGTGATCCCCGGATGCGCCTGCAGGTAGGGGACGAGCGCCAGCAGGCGGGGCAGCCGCTCGTCGTTGCTCGTCATCGGCTGCCCGCCTCGGCAACGGTCCGCAACCGCGCGACGACGTCCTCGACCAGGTCGGGCGGATCGAGGACATGCGCGCCCGCTCCGGCGCTCGCGATCTGTCGCGCCAGCCAGCGGTTGTCGGTGAAGCTGATCGTCAGCTCGCCGTCGACCTCGGAGTCGGCGATGCGTCGCAGCTGCCCGGCCCCGGTCCCGGTGACGAGGACGTGGGCCAACCGGGTGTCCTCCGGCGATCGGCCGGCGACCATCTCCAGCAGGTCCACCTTCTCCGGCCGCTCGAACTCCCCGGGGCGGCCGAAGACGTCGACCTTGCCCGTGATCCGGGACAGCCGGAAGCTGCGGGGCTCGCTGCGGTCCCGGTCGAACCCGGCGACGTACCACCGACCCCGCCAGGACAGCACCCCCCAGGGCTCCAGGGTGCGCCGCTGCGCGGTCCCGGAGCCGGACTTGATGTAGTCGAAGCGGACCGGCCGCGACTCCCGCGCGGCATCGAGCAGTGCCGGCAGGCTGGGGTCGCTCGCGTCGACGTGCGGCACGGCGCCGGGGCGGTCGCTGGCCTGGACGTCCGTGCCGGCCGCCCGGAGCTTGAGCAGCGCCGAGCGGGCGGGCTCCCCCAGGGTCGCCGACTGCCAGAGCCGGGCCGCCAGGCCGATGGCGGCCGCCTCCGCGGCGTCGAACTCGATCGGCGGCAGCTCGTAGTCACGGCGCTTGATGCGGTAGCCCTCGTCGCTGTCGAAGTGGCTGTTGCGGCCCGTCTCCAGCGGGATGCCGAGGTCGCGCAGCTCCGCCTTGTCGCGCTCGAACATCCGCTTGAACGCCTCGTCGGTGTTGCGGCTGCCGTCGGCTGCCTCGTAACCGGGTACGGCGTCGCGGATCCGCTCGGCGGTGATGAACTGCCGCGTGGACAGCAGGCAGATCACGAGGTTGACGAGTCGCTCCGCACGCCGGGCAGCCATGTCCTCGAAACTAATGCCAGTCCTGCTCCGGCGCGTGGCGGCACGCTTGGCCGTGCCGGTCGAGGGCGATGTCGGCGGCATGGTGCAAGCCTAGGGTTTACCCGGGCGCCGCCGCGTCCAGTTTGCGCCAGCGGGGTCGCGTCCACGACTACATCGAGGCGATCAACTTCTCCACGCGCTCGTCGACGCTGCGGTACGGGTCCTTGCACAGCACCGTGCGCTGGGCCTGGTCGTTCAGCTTCAGGTGCACCCAGTCGACGGTGAAGTCCCGGCGCTTCTCCTGCGCCCGGCGGATGAAATCGCCCCGAAGCTTGGCGCGCGTGGTCTGCGGCGGCACGCTCTTGGCCTCGAAGATCGCCAGATCCGAGACGACGCGCTCGACGGCGTGCTTGCGCTGCAGCAGGTAGTACAGGCCGCGGGTACGGGAGATGTCGTGGTAGGCGAGGTCCAGCTGGGCGACGCGCGGGGAGGACAGCGGCAGGTCGTGCTTGGCGCGGTAGCGCTCGATGAGCTGGTACTTGGTGGCCCAGTCGATGTCGCGGTCGATCATCGACAGGTCCTGCTGCTCGATCGCGTCCAGTGCCCGTCCCCACAGCTCGAGGACCCGCTTGGCCGAGTCGTCCTCGCCGGTGCGCCCCACGAAGTCGACGGCCCGGCTGTAGTACTCGCGCTGGATCTCCAGCGCGGACGCGGTGCGCCCGGCGGCGAGGCGCACGGTGCGGGTGCCGGTGAGGTCGTGGCTGATCTCGCGGATGGCGCGGATCGGGTTCTCCAGCGTGAGGTCGCGGAACGTCACACCGTGCTCGATCATCCGCAGCACGAGGTCCGCGGAGCCGACCTTGAGCATGGTGGTCGACTCGTTCATGTTCGAGTCGCCGACGATCACATGCAGGCGGCGGTAGCGCTCGGCGTCGGCGTGCGGCTCGTCGCGGGTGTTGATGATGGGACGCGACCGGGTGGTGGC
>JAVHVL010000564.1:0-7854 GCA_032160565.1 Pseudonocardiales bacterium
GATGGCCTCGGCGCGGATCTCCTCGGTGTCGGGGTCGCCGGGGACGGCGGCGAGGGCGTCCTGGTAGTGGCGCGCGACGACGTCGATGACCTCGTCACCGTCGCCGGCGAAGGTCGCCCGCAGGTGCGCGGCGACGGTCAGGTGCCGCGCCTTCCGGTCGCGGCGCGAGAGGGTGTCATACGCAACCTGACGCAGGAGGTTCTGGGTGAAGCCGTAGTTCCCCCGCTGCGGAGACAGCTTGTCGGCGGAGACCTCGAGCACCTCGCGGCGCAGCAGTTCGGCCAGCCCCGTGCGTACCTCCTCCTCGCTGCGGCGGGACACGGCGAGCAACGCCTCGATCGGAAAGCTCGAGCCGAGCACCGCGGCGTCCGCAACCAGGGCCCGCAGGTCCGCGTCCAGCGCGTCCAGCCGAGCGGCGAGCAATCCGCGCAGGCTGTCCGGCACCGCGAGCGACCCCACGTCGCCCACGAGGCGGTAGTCGCCGCCGATGGGGACGACGATGTCGCGATCGATCAGGGCGCGGATGGTCTCGACGGCGAACAGCGGGATGCCCTGCGCCTGGTCGATGATCGCCGCTCGCGCCGCTTGCGGCATCCCGGGCACGAGGGCCTCGACGACGCGGTCCATCGAGGCGGCATCCAGTGGATCGATCGTGAGGGCGGTGCGGTTGCGGCCGGTGCCCCAGCCCGGCCGCGATTGCGCGAGCTCCGGCCGTGCGAAGGCCAGCACGAAGATCGGTACGTCGCGGGCCCAGTCGGCGAGGTGGTCGAGGAAGTCCAGCAATCCGGCATCGGCGTACTGGATGTCCTCCACCATCAGCACGACCGGGTCGGTGGCGGCCAGCCGCTCGAAGAACAGCCGCCAGCCGGCGAAGAGCTCCTCACGGCCGAGCACTGCTCCGGTGTCGCCCTCCACGGCCACTCCGAGCAGCCGCGCCAGCCGTACGGCGACGTAGCTGCGCTCCTCCGGGTCGTGGAGGTACGTGGCCAGCCCCTCCGCCAGCTTGCCGGCGGCGACGTCCGCGGGGTCTTCCTCCGCGATGCCCAGGCGCTGGCGCACGATCCCGGCCAGCGCCCAGAACGCCACCTCGTCGCCGTAGGACAGGCACCGGCCCCGGTGCCAGCGCACCGTCCCGACCAGGCCGTCGATGTATTTCTCGAACTCCCAGCCCAGGCGCGACTTGCCGACGCCCGCCGGCCCGGAGACGACGATCAGCCGCGGGGTCCGGCGCTCCGCAGTGGCGTGGAAGAGCTCCTTGATGGTGCGCAGCTCGGCATCCCGCCCGAGCAGCGGCGCCTCCAGGCCGTCCACCCGCTGGGAACCACCGATTCCGGACAGCACTCGGGTCGCAGCCCAGAGCCGCATCGGGTCGCTCTTGCCCTTGAGGGTGTGCTCGCCGGTGTCGGTGAAGCCGATCGCGGCGCGGGCCAGCCGGTGCGTTGCCTCGTCCACCCACACCTCGCCGGGGGACGCCGCGGTCTGCACGCGGGCGGCGGTGTTCACCGCGTCGCCGGCCACGCCCTGACCGACGAGGCCGACGGTCACGGCAATCTCTCCGGTGACGACCCCGGCTCTGGCCTGCAGCCCGTGCGCGCCGACCTCTTCACCGAGCAACGCCACCGCGGCCACGAGATCCAGCCCCGCGCGCACGGCACGTTCGCCGTCACCCTCGACGGCGACCGGGCTGCCCCACACGGCCATCACGGCGTCGCCGATGAACTTCTCCACCACTCCGCCGTAGCGGGTGATGACGGTGCGCGCCGCGTCGAAGTAGGCCGACAGCAGCTCGCGCACCTCCTCGGGGTCCCGCGACTCCGACAGCGGCGTGAACCCGACCAGGTCGGCGAACAGCACTGAGCAGACCCGACGCTCCGCGACCGAAGCCAGCGACTCCGGCCCCGACGCGGCGACGGGCCTGGCGGCGTTTGCCGGCGGCTGGGGGCTGCCGCTCTCGGTGCGCTCCAACTGAGCGCCGCAATCGCCGCAGAACAGGTCGCCGGGCTCGTTCGTCGCCCCGCACGTCGGGCAGGCGGCGGTCAACGAGGCGCCGCACTGGGCACAGAACTTTCGACCCACGCGGTTCTCTGCCCCGCACGTCAAACAGCCCGGATGCACGGGGCACCTCCCCCTCGCGCCCGATCCGCGGGGCGCAGCGACCTCGATCTGAGCTCGCAGAAGCAGTATGCGGCCTCACCGGCACGGTGTGGCGTTGATGATGACGTCCGGCCGAAGCCCGAGATGCGTCAGCCGGGGCGGCGGGCGATCTTGCTCCCGAGCCACACCAGCGGGTCGAACTTGCGGTCGGCCACCCGCTCCTTGAGCGGGATGAGCGCGTTGTCGGTGATCTTGATGTGCTCCGGGCAGACCTCGGTGCAGCACTTGGTGATGTTGCACATGCCTAACCCGTGCTCCTCCTGCGCCGACTTCTGCCGGTCCAGGGCGTCCAGGGGATGCATGTCCAGCTCGGCGACGCGCATCAGGAACCGCGGTCCGGCGAAGGACTCCTTGTTGTCCTCGTGGTCACGGATCACGTGGCAGACGTCCTGGCAGAGGAAGCACTCGATGCACTTGCGGAACTCCTGCGAGCTCTCCACGTCCTCCTGCTCCATCCGATATTCACCCGGCGCGAGCCCCGGCGGCGGCGCGAACGCCGGCACCTCCTGCGCCTTGCGGTAGTTGAACGACACGTCGGTGACGAGATCCTTCATCACCGGGAAGGTGCGCAGCGGGGTGACGGTGACCGTCTCCGTCTCCGCGAACGTGGACATTCGGGTCATGCAGAGCAGCCGGGGCCGGCCGTTGATCTCCGCGCTGCACGAGCCGCACTTGCCGGCCTTGCAGTTCCACCGGACGGCAAGGTCCCCGGCCTGGGTGGCCTGCAGCCGGTGGATGATGTCGAGGACGACCTCGCCCTCGTTGACCTCGACGGTGAAGTCGGTCAGCTCGCCCCCCTCGGCGTCGCCGCGCCAGACCCTCAGGTGCGCGTCGTAGGTCATGAAGAGATCTCCTCGGCCACTGGTTCGGGTAGTTCCTCGGCGGTCAGGTACTTGGCCAGCTCGTCGCGCTGGAACAGGCCGAGCAGGTCCTCCCGCATCGGGATCATCGGCTGCTGCTCGACCGTGACGCCTTCGCCGGTCGCCGAGCAGACCAGGTTGACCTTGCGCCACTCCGGCGACATCTCCGGGAAGTCGTCCCGGGTGTGCCCACCGCGCGACTCCTCCCGCAGAAGCGCCGCCTTCGCGATGCACTCGCTGACGAGCAGCATGTTGCGCAGGTCGAGCGCGAGGTGCCAGCCCGGGTTGAACTCACGGGCCCCCGCCACGCCGACGTTGCCTGCCCGCGCCTTGAGCGTCTCGAGCTTGTCGAGCGCGGCTTTCAACTCGTCGGCGTTGCGAATGATGCCGACCAGGTCGTTCATCGTCTGCTGCAGCTCCTGGTGCAGCGTGTACGGGTTCTCGACCACGGACGCGTCCGGCGGGGCGAAGGGGGCCAGCGCCACCCGGGTGGCGGCATCCGTCTGCGCCTCGGTGACGGCGGGGTAGGTGCCGCCCAGCGTCCGCACATACTCGGCGGCGGCTACGCCCGCGCGCCGGCCGAACACGAGCAGGTCCGACAGCGAGTTGCCGCCCAGCCGGTTCGAGCCGTGCATGCCGCCGCCCACCTCGCCGACCGCGTACAGCCCAGGCGTCTTCGCCGCTTCGGTGTCGGGGTCGACCTCGACACCGCCCATCACGTAATGGCAGGTCGGCCCGACCTCCATCGGCGCGGCCGTGATGTCGACGTCGGCAAGCTCCTTGAACTGGTGATGCATGGACGGCAGCCGCCGCAGGATCTCCTCGGGCGAGCGGCGGCTGGCGATGTCGAGGAACACGCCGCCGTGCGGCGAGCCGCGACCTGCCTTGACCTCGGAGTTGATGGCGCGGGCCACCTCGTCGCGCGGCAGCAACTCCGGCGGCCGCTTGTTGTGGTCCGGGTCTGTGTACCAGCGGTCGCCCTCATCCTCCGTCTCCGCGTACTGCCCGCGGAACACGGCGGGGACGTAGTCGAACATGAACCGCTTGCCCTCGGAGTTGCGCAGCACCCCGCCGTCGCCGCGTACCGACTCGGTGACGAGGATGCCCTTGACGGACGGCGGCCAGACCATGCCGGTCGGGTGGAACTGCACGAACTCCATGTTCAGCAGCGTGGAGCCGGCGCGCAGCGCCAGCGCGTGGCCGTCGCCGGTGTACTCCCAGGAGTTGGACGTGACCTTGAAGGACTTGCCGATGCCGCCCGTGGCGAGCACGACGGCCGGCGCCCGGAACTGCACGAACCGGCCGGACTCGCGCCAGTAGCCGAAGGCGCCGGAGATCGCACCGCTGCCGTCGCGCAGCAGCTCGGTGATCGTGCACTCGGCGAAGACCTTCATCTTGCCGTCGTCGGCGCCGTCGCGGCCGATCGCGCGCGCGTCGTCCTGCTGCAACGACACGATCTTCTGCTGCAACGTGCGGATGAGTTCCAGCCCTGTTCGGTCGCCGACGTGCGCCAGCCGCGGGTACTCATGGCCGCCGAAGTTGCGCTGGCTGATCTTGCCGTCAGGGGTGCGGTCGAAGAGGGCGCCGTAGGTCTCCAGCTCCCAGACCCGCTGCGGCGCCTCCTTGGCGTGCAGCTCGGCCATCCGCCAGGAGTTGAGGAACTTCCCGCCGCGCATCGTGTCGCGGAAGTGCACCTGCCAGTTGTCGTTGCTGTTGACGTTCCCCATGGACGCGGCGATGCCACCCTCGGCCATGACCGTGTGCGCCTTGCCGAACAGCGACTTGCAGATGATGGCCACCCGCATGCCGGCGTCCCGCGCTGCAATGGCCGCCCGCAGCCCTGCGCCGCCGGCACCGATGATCAGGATGTCGTAGTTGTGCTTCTCGATCTCGCTCAAGGCTGTGCGAACTCCTCAGTTGACGATGCGCGGGTCGCCGAACGCTCCGGAGGCCACCAACGCGATGTACGCGTCAGTGAGCATGAGCGTGCCGAGCGTGGTCCAGGCCAGCTCCATGTGCCGCCTGTTGAGCTTCGAGACGAACGTCCAGGCCCGGTAACGCAGCGGATGGGACGAGAAGTTGCGCAGCCGCCCGCCGGTGATGTGGCGGCAGGAGTGGCACGAGAGCGTGTACGTCCACAGCATGACGACGTTCACGAACATCACCAGCGTGCCCAGCCCGATGCCGAAGCCGCCGTCGGCGCCGGTGAAGGCGCGGATCAGGTCCCACGTGTTGAGGATCGAGATCAGCAGCGCGGCGTAGAAGAAGTAGCGGTGCAGGTTCTGGACGATCAGCGGGAAGCGCGTCTCACCGGTGTACCGACCGTGCGGCTCGGCGACGCCGCACGCCGGCGGTGACAGCCAGAACGAGCGGTAGTACGCCTTGCGGTAGTAGTAGCAAGTGAGGCGGAATCCGAGCAGGAACGGCAGCACGATGATCGCCAGCGGGATGAACGGCGGGAAGTGGCCGAACCAGGTGCCGAGGTCGCGGGCCTCCGGCGGGCACGAGGCCGTGACGCACGGCGAGGTGAACGGCGACAGGTAGTGGTACTTCTCGACGAAGTACGCCCGCTGGCTGGCCGTACGGAGGACCGCGTAGATGACCCAGATGGACAGCAGGACGAACGTCGTGAGCGGGGCCTGCCACCAGCGGTCGGTGCGCAGGGTGCGCTCCGGGATGCTCGCCCGCCCCGGGGCCGTGGTGCCGACCGGCATGCTGCGCGCCCGGGTCACCGGCTCTCGCCGTGGTGGTAACCGCCGATCCCCTCGTCGTCGGCGCCCATCCACATCGACGGGTCGAACGGCGTGTCGTCCATCATCTGCACCTCCACCGGAGCCGGCTCCGCCAGCGGTGGCGGGACCGTGTCTAGTTCGGACGCATCGAGGAGGATCCGGTCGACGTCACCCAGCAGCCGCGTGACCGCCGGGATGTCGCCGTACCGGCCCCGAACCGACCCCACGACCGAGCGCAGCTCGTCGAGGGCGCGGTGTAGGACGGTCAGTTCGGATGTGCCGGCCATGGCAACTCCAAGTCTGTGTCCGCGAGCGACTCTCGTCCGCGAGTCTTTCGTGAACCAGCCGATGTTGCCAAGATCTCACTACGCGCGCGCGAGGGTGTGCCGCCGGCGGCGGAAGACGGAAGGGCGGCCCGGCGTTCTCGTGTAAGCTCGTGCGCTGGCGCGAACGCCGCGCGGATCGGGGTTGAACCGGCCGCCGTGGGCGCGAGCGACGGCCCCCTTAGCTCAGTCGGCAGAGCGTCTCCATGGTAAGGAGAAGGTCTACGGTTCGATTCCGTAAGGGGGCTCTGGCAGTCCCGATCCCGGGGCCGCCGGGGGCGGGGTAGCTCAGTCTGGTAGAGCAAGCGGCTCATAATCGCTGTGTCGCCGGTTCAAGTCCGGCCCTCGCTACACAGCCGGTCGGGCACGGCCGGCTTATCCGAAGTCTCGAATGAAAGGCACCACCCGTGGCAGCCACCGACGTCCGTCCGAAGATCACCTTGGCGTGCCAGGTGTGCAAGCACCGCAACTACATCACCAAGAAGAACCGGCGCAACGACCCCGACCGGCTGGCGATGAACAAGTTCTGCCCCAACTGCGGCAAGCACACCGAGCACCGCGAGACCCGCTAGACCCGCAAAACACGTCAAGCCCCGCCCGGCCCCGCCCGGCGGGGCTTCGTGCTGTCCGGGGCGACGTTTCCCCGCCCGTGCCCGGTCTGCCGGCCGTCCGCGCTGCTTTACCGCCCGTGCCCGGTTCGGCTACCCAGAGCCGGCGCCCAGCGGGGAAAGGTCTCGCGCGCGGGCGGGGCGGGCGCTCCGTTAGCGTCTAGCGCATGCCTGTCGACCAGTCCTTCGTCGGACGCGCCTACCCGCCGACCGCACCGTATGAGGTGGGGCGGGAAAAGATCCGGGACTTCGCCGACGCGGTCAACGACCCCAACCCCGCCTACCGCGACCCGGCGGCGGCCCGGGCGCTCGGCCACCCGGACGTCATCGCCCCGCCGACGTTCGGGATCATCCTGACCCTCAAGGCCGGGCACCAGGTCATCACCGATCCGCAGATGGGCATCGACTACTCGCGCGTCGTGCACGGCGAGCAGCGCTTCGAGCACGCCCGCCCGGTGCGCGCCGGCGACGTGCTGCAGGTTGTCGTCACCGTCCAGGACATCCGCGCTGCTGCGGGCAACGACATCGTCACCACGCGCGCCGATGTCGCCACCGTCGAGGGGGAGGCCGTGCTCACTGCATACTCGACGATCGTCGCCAGGGGGACCGCGTCATGACGCTTCAGGTGGGCGACGAGCTGCCCGCGCAGGACTTCCCGATCACCCGCGCCGATCTCGTGCGCTACGCCGGCGCTTCCGGCGACTTCAACCCGATCCACTGGAACGAGCGCTTCGCCAAGTCCGTCGGGCTGCCGGACGTGATCGCGCACGGCATGTTCACGATGGCCGCGGCGATCCGGGTGGTCACCGACTGGGTGGGCGACCCCGGCGCCGTGCTGGAGTACGGCGTCCGCTTCACCCGCCCGGTCGTGGTGCCGGATCCGGACGGCGCCACCCTGCATGTCGCCGGCTCGGTCCGGGAGGTCCGCGACGACGGGCTGGTCGAGGTGGACCTCACCGCCACCGTCGACGGGCAGACCGTCCTGGCCAAGGCGCGCGCCGTCGTGCGCCCGGCAGCGGTGGGGACGGGCGCGCCGTGAAGATCAAACGCACGATGCGCAACGAGATCTCGGCCGGCGAGCTGTTCGAGATGATGTGCACGAAGGGCTACCAGGAGCGCAAGTGCGTCGACGCGGGCGCGCTGTCCTACGACGTCTCCGTGCGGCGTTCCGCCGACG
>JAVHVL010000014.1:0-11971 GCA_032160565.1 Pseudonocardiales bacterium
TGCGACTCTGACAGCAGCAACTCTAACAGCAGCCACTCTGACCGCAGCCACTCTGACAGCAGCCACTCTGACAGCAGCCACTCGGACAACGGCCGCTCTGGCCGATATCCTCTGACAAAAACTCTGACAACAATCAGACATCGGCTCTGATAGCGACTATTGAAAGAGTTGGCCATCACCATGCTCAGTGGTCAAAAATTCTTTATCATGTAACAATGCAAAATCTCAATTGGTAAGCGCTCTTGAAGCATATCGCCCAGCACGTACTCTACAGTCAAGGGGAAAATAAGCCATAATGAAAGGACACCGCGAGGTTGAACTTCACTGAAATCCCTCATTACCGCTGGCGGCCGGGCTGGGTGACGACGACGGCGGCGGCGCCATCGTGAACGTCGCCTCGATCGCCGGCCTGGCCCCCTCGCCGGGCATCGGCTACTACGGCGTGAGCAAGTCGGCCGTCCTGGGGCTCACGATGCAGCTGGCCGCGGAGCTGAGCCCCCGCGTCCGGGTCAACGCGGTGGCTCCCGCCGTCGTCAAGACGAGGTTCGCCGCGGCCCTGTACGAAGCCAACGAGGCGGAGGCGGCGGCGAGCTACCCGCTGGGGCGCCTCGGCGAGCCCGCCGACGTCGGCGCGGCGGTGGCCTTCCTGGCCTCCTCGGACGCTGCCTGGATCACCGGGCAGACGCTCGTCATCGATGGTGGGCTGCGCCTCAAGGCCGGGCTCTAGGGGCCGCGCTCTCGCTGCCGGGCCCTAGCCGCCGGGTCCTAGGTGCCGCGCTCTAAACATCCTCGAACCAGGCACCCACCGAGGCGACTGTGGCCATCGTCGAGACGACGAAGGCCGGGTCCGAAGACCCGGCCCGGGTACGTCGAACTCGCGGCTGAGAGTCACTTAGGCACGGTCAGCCACCGTCGTTGTAGCGACGGGTCAGGTCGCGGCAGCGACGATGCGGCACCGTAGCGACGAGTCAGGCACGGTCGCGACATCGACCGGTCAGGCGCAGTCGCCACAGTGACCGGTCAGGCGCAGTCGCGGCAGATGAACTGTCCGTTGCGCTTGCGGGCCAGCCGGCTGCGGTGATGCACCAGGAAGCAGCTCGCACAGGTGAACTCATCGTCCTGCTTGGGCAGGACCCGGACCGTCAGCTCCTCGCCGGACAGGCTGGAGAGGTCGGCCCCGGGAAGTTCGAGGGATTCGTTCAGTTCAGTCTCGTCGACGTCGATCGAGCCGGACTGCGCCTCGGCGCGTCGCGCCTTCAGCTCCTCGAGCGAGTCCTCGCTCAGTTCATCGACGTCACCGCGACGCGGCGCGTCGTAGTCGGTCGCCATCAGCTTTCAGCTCCTCGGGGTCTTCGCCACTGCAATTTGGTCTGAACGGGTGGGGGACACACACGAGGTGCACCCGGCGCTGCAACGTTTGGGTCCTTCATTTTGTGCCCGGCCCCCGGAGGCCCGTAAACCGGCACCGTCTCACCTCGTACGTGTTCGGCCGCGGAACCGTACCGCGTCGACGTTTCGTGGTAACCGCGGGGCGGTCGCACACATTCCACAACGCACGTCCTAGGCTTGCGGTTCGCGTGAGCAGGAGGGATCGACCAGATCATGGCGGATGTGAGGAAGCGTCGTCCGCTTCCCGCGCTGATCTGCCTCCTCGCGCTCACCCTGCTCACCACGCTGGTGTGGTGGCGAGTGCTGCACCGCGACGACGGCAAGGCCCAGGCCAACTCAACCTGCACGCCGCCGAGTACCCAAACGTCACTTCCACGCCCGACCACCGTCACGATCTCGGTGCTCAATGCAACGAAGCGAACCGGCCTGGCCAAGACCACGGCGGGCGTCCTGGCCAAGCGCGGCTTCAAGATCAGCGGGTACAGCAACGACACGGTCACCCTGGCCGGGGTCGCCGAGATCCGCTACGGCACCGACCAGAGCGCGGCCGCATCGCTGCTCGCCTACTACCTACCCGGCGCAAAGCTGGTCGTGCTGACCGCGCCGAAGGACAGCACGGTGATCGTCTCGCTGGGCGGCAAGTTCAAGACCGTTGCCTCGACCACGGCGGTGAAGACCGCGATGACCGCAGCACACGTCACGGTCGCGCCGTCCGGGCGCCCGACGCCATCCCCGTCGCCCAGCTGCTGAGCGGGATCACCCGCGGACTCCGTCCGCCCCGATCACCCGCGGACTCCGTCCGCCCCGAGCCGCTCCAACAGCGCGAAGAACTCCGCCGCAACGGATGCACCCGCAACGGCAGTGAGCTGCGGCGATGCCGGCCGGCCCCGCAGACCGGAGACCACGCACCCCGCCTCGGCCGCGACCAGCGCTCCCGCCGAGTAGTCCCACGGGTTCAGGCCCGCTTCGAAGTAGCCGTCCAACCGCCCGGCAGCCACTGCGCACAGGTCAAGGCTGGCCGCGCCCAGCCGGCGGATATCGGCGATCTGCGGCAACAGCTCCGCGACGAGGCCGGCCTGCCGCGCGCGACTGGCGGCGGCGTAGCTGAACCCGGTGCCGATCACAGCACGATCCAGTGGCACGACGCGCGGCCCGGTCAGCCGCTCCTCGCCGAGCCAGGCGCCGCCACCGAGGCGGGCGTGGAACAGCTCCCCGCTCACGGGATTGACGACCGCGCCGGCCACTACCGAATCGTCCACCTCGGCGGCCACCGAGACCGCATACTGCGGCAGCCCCAGGACGAAGTTGACCGTGCCGTCGATCGGATCGAGCAGCCACCGAACCCCCGACGTGCCTGCCCGCCCGCCGTTCTCCTCACCGAGGATGGCGTCGTCGGGGCGGGTGGCCGTGATCCGGTCGGTGAGCCAACGCTCAGTGCGGCGGTCGACCTCGGTGACCAGATCCGTCGCCGTGCTCTTCACCGAAACCTCGACCGCGCCCCGGCCGTGCGCGTTGATGACGTCCGCGGCGCCGGTGGCCAGCGCCACGGCGAACCGCTCCAGTTCAGCAGCGAGGTCAGGGCTCGGTGCGGGCGGTTTCGTCACGCCTCTATCCGACCACGTCGGGTGAGCGGCGGCCCGGGCCGGTGGGGATAGGGTTTGCCGCAGCCGCTCGCCCCGACAGGAGGATCCGTTGACCGCGCAACCCGGCCAGACCTACGGCATCGACATCGGGGGCAGCGGCATCAAGGGCGCGATAGTCGACACGAGCAACGGCAGGCTGGTCACCGAGCGCAAGCGGATTCGCACCCCGCACCCGTCGACACCCGAGGCCGTCGCCACGGTCGTCGCAGAGCTGGTGGCCGACGCCGACTGGAGCGGGCCGGTGGGTGCGACATTTCCGGCGATCATCCAGCACGGCGTCGCCCGGTCCGCCGCGAACGTCGACAAGAGCTGGATCGGGACGGACGTCGACGCGGTGTTCACCGAGGCCACGCACGGCCGCAACGACGTCATCGTGCTGAACGATGCCGACGCGGCAGGCATCGCCGAGGCCCGCTTCGGTGCGGCGCGCGACGTGCCGGGTGTCGTCATCCTGCTGACGTTCGGCACCGGCATCGGCAGCGCGTTGCTGATGGACGGCACACTGGTGCCGAACACCGAGCTCGGGCACCTGGAGCTGGACGGATTCGACGCGGAGAAGCGGGCCGCGGCGTCGGTGCGGGACGAGACGAACATGTCCTACAGCAGGTGGGCCAAGCGGGTGGACCGGTACATGTCGCATGTGGAGCGGCTGTTCACCCCCGACCTGTTCGTCGTGGGTGGCGGCGTCAGCAAGGACGCCGACAAGTGGGTCCCGCTGTTGACGTTGCAAACCCCGGTGAAGCCCGCGGAGCTGCTGAACAACGCCGGCATCGTCGGCGCGGCGATGGCGGCTGCGGAACGACACGGTGCATAGCCGGTAGCGAACTCGGCTCGCGCCCGCCCGCGGCGGCAGTACAATATCGTTCAGGGCACTGCGCACGTACTGGACTCGAGCCTGAGCCAACAAACAGACGGCCTGCGACCCCACACTCGTGAACTCCGCGTTGTGCGGAATCGGTACTCCCCCCGCGTCCGGACTTTCGTTCGTGCGCGCTCGTGGTGAAAGGTCCTCCGTGGTTTCCAGTCAGCAGCAGTCCAACGATGAAGTGTCTGCTCGTTCCGCCAAGAACACGCTCGCCGCTGCCAGTGCCACCCGACAGGTGAGCACGGCCGTGAAGGCGCCGGGCAAGGGGGGCAAGGCCCCCGCCAAGGCGACTCCCGCGAAGGCGGCGGACAAACCGGCACCGAAGACCGCCCCCGCGGCGAAGGGCGCCGCCAAGGCCAAGGCGACACCCGCCAAGAAGGCGCCTGCCACCTCCGCGGCTGACCCGGCAGCAGGCGACCCCGCGATCGATCCAGCGGCCCTCGATCCGGCCGCGAGCGACGCGGCTGCTCTCGATCCGGCCGCTGCCGAAGCGGCTGTCGCGGAGGGCGAGGAGGAGTCCGCGGAGTTCACCTGGGACGACGAGGAGGAGTCCGAGGCGCTGCGGCAGGCCCGCAAGGACGCCGAGATGACGGCCTCGGCCGACTCCGTCCGTGCCTACCTGAAGCAGATCGGCAAGGTCGCCCTGCTGAACGCCGAGGAGGAGGTCGACCTCGCCAAGCGGATCGAGGCCGGCTTGTACTCCGCTGAGCGGCTGCGCCAGGCCGACGAGTCGAGCGAGAAGCTGCCGATGCAGCTCAAGCGCGACCTGCGGTGGATCGTCCGGGACGGCGAGCGCGCCAAGAATCACCTGCTCGAGGCCAACCTGCGCCTGGTCGTGTCGCTGGCCAAGCGCTACACCGGCCGTGGGATGGCGTTCCTGGACCTGATCCAGGAGGGCAACCTGGGTCTGATCCGTGCCGTCGAGAAGTTCGACTACACGAAGGGCTACAAGTTCTCCACGTACGCCACGTGGTGGATCCGGCAGGCGATCACCCGCGCGATGGCCGACCAGGCTCGCACGATCCGCATTCCGGTGCACATGGTCGAGGTCATCAACAAGCTCGGTCGCATCCAGCGCGAGTTGCTGCAGGATCTTGGCCGCGAGCCGACACCTGAAGAACTCGCGAAAGAAATGGACATCACGCCGGACAAGGTGCTCGAGATCCAGCAGTACGCGCGTGAGCCGATCTCGCTGGACCAGACGATCGGCGACGAGGGCGACAGCCAGCTCGGTGACTTCATCGAGGACTCCGAGGCGGTCGTCGCCGTCGACGCGGTTTCCTTCACGTTGCTGCAGGACCAGCTGCAGTCGGTGCTGCAGACGCTCTCCGAGCGCGAGGCGGGCGTGGTGAAGTTGCGCTTCGGCCTCACCGACGGGCAGCCCCGCACGCTGGACGAGATCGGCCAGGTCTACGGCGTCACGCGTGAGCGGATCCGCCAGATCGAGTCGAAGACGATGTCCAAGCTGCGCCACCCGTCACGCTCCCAGGTGCTGCGCGACTACCTGGACTGAGCTTCACCCGCTGATCAACCTGAAGGCCCCGCGATGCGGGGCCTTCAGTCGTTTTCCGGGCCTTCAGTCGTTCCCCGGGGCTCTCCTGGCGTGGCTCGCGCCGTCGGCGCATCGTGGGAGGGGCGCGACGACGCTCGAGCTCGTCCCGCGCTGACGCACCACACGCCACGGCAAGGAGCACCGCATGCAGACCCTGCACAAGCAACCGACCACCAAGGGCCCGTCGAACATGTTCACCGGCGACGTCTGGTTCGACGTGATCGTCAAAGGCGACGAGCCGTCCCGCGTGCGCGCCAACACGGTCCGCTTCGCACCCGGAGCCCGCACCGCCTGGCACTCGCATGCCGTCGGGCAGACCCTTTACGTCACGGACGGGCTCGGGCTCGTCCAGCCCCGTGGCGGCGAGATCATCGAGATGCACCCGGGCGACGTGATCTGGACGCCGCCCGGCGAATGGCACTGGCACGGCGCCAGCCCTGACCACTTCATGACTCACGTCGCCATCTGGGAGGCCCCCGAGTCCGGCGCCGAGTCCGACTGGGGCGACCAGGTGACCGACGTCGAGTACCGACCCGGCCTTCAGTAGGCCGGCCGAGTGGCCGCGCCGAGGACGTGACCTTGGTTAGACCGGCTCCCAGCCGCGGTCTTCATCGCTCGTCGACGGCAACAGGTAGGCGAGGGTCTGCTTCAGCTCGTCGAGCTGCAGAGACAGGGCGTGAACATCCGCGCGCGTGGCCGCCTGTACCGCCTCTTCTGTCTCGCGGACCCGGTCGATGAGCCAGCTCGCGATGGACGCCGTGACCACACCGAGTAGCGCCACGCCACAGAGCATCAGACCCACGGCGACGAAGCGCCCCTCGACGGTCAACGGGAAGTGGTCACCGTAGCCGACGGTGGTCACGGTGGTCGCCGACCACCACAGGGCGTCGCCGAAGTTCTCGATGTTGCCGCCGGCATGGCCGCGTTCGGCGTCCAGAACCGCGAGTGCGGCGCAGAAGATCAGCAGGACGGTAGCGCCGCTGACGTAGATCGCGATCCGGCCCCGCAGCCCGGCGGTCGCGCCGCGGTTCAGCACTCGCAGAAGCATCACCAGCCGCAGGAGCCGCAGCGGCCGCAGGACCGGCAGCGCGATGACCGCGAGGTCGTGCAGGTGCCACGACCAGTAATGCATCCGGCGGTCGGCAAGCCCGAGGCGGACGGCGTAGTCGATGACGAACGCGAGCCATGCCACTATGTCGACTAAGCGGCATGTCGACTTCCATGCGGTCGACAACTTTACGTCCAGGATGGGCCAGGCATAGGCCACCAGGAACAAGCCGGCCGCAACCGTGAGCGGCCATTCGCTGCGCGCTTCCCAGCGAGCGAGCCGCTCGTTCGTCGTTGTCGTCATCGCGGCCCCAATCGTCGCCGGGTTCTCGATCGCCAGCAGCATCACACAGCCACGACGTTCGGTTGGGGCGCGACGCCGAACAACAACCAGAAGTGCAGATGGGCAGACGGGCCAACATCCCCCTGAGTCGACCCGCCTGCGTCACAGGGCATACCCAACTTGGCGCTCCTGGCATCGCCAGGTCAAATAGCGAAGGCCCCGTCCGGGCGGACGGGACCTTCGCTGTTGCTCAGCTCTACTCTTTCAGCGCTCCTCGAGCGCCGCAGTGGCTGGCACGGCGGCAAGGCGCTCGGACTCGTCGTGGATGGACGACGCGATCTCGCGCAGCCGGGCTTCGTTGTCGTGCCAGTGGTGGGCGCAGAAGAGCAGTTCCGAGCCGGCCGCCAGGGTCACCCGGACGTAGGCCTGGGCGCCGCATCGGTCACACCGGTCCGTGGCTGTCAGCGGACTCGCGGCGAGTGTCGTGGTCACGTTGGCACCTCATTTCTCTGCGCTGTCGTTCGGCGGCAAGGTCTCCATGGTGCTCGTCCGAGGTCGACCGTAACCACCAAATTTGCCGTGACGATGGCGACACCCTGAGGCGAAACACTTCTGAAACAGCCTCACTCCTTTGGTATCGGCCACGGACCTGGGATCCGTAGCCGCTTGTCCTCTCCAACGACGCATACCCACCGGATGATTCCCAGGAACATTTTCGGTGGCCAATCCGGACGACCCGGCACGCTGACGACCCCTGCATGCTGCGGTCAGGAGCCGAGCAACTCCATCAGGTGGTCGCGCCGCCGCTCCAGGACGTCCGCACTCGCCGCTGCCGAGGGCGGTCCGGGCACGGCCCGCCGCAGGTCGGCGTGGATGCGAGCGTGCGGGCTGCCGTGACGGGCCGCGAGCACGCCCACCAACCGGTTGACCTCCCGGCGCAGCTCCGCACCTGCACGCCAGGCCGCCACCTCCGGCGTCGGCGGCTGCTCGCCCGCGCTGGTGGCCTTCCTCCGAGCGGCCGAGTCGCGTCGCGCCAGTACCGCGGCCATCTGCTCGGGCGAGAGGATCCCCGGCAGGCCGAGGAACTCCTCGTCCTCCGCGGTGATCTCCAGCTCGGCGGCCACCACTGCGCGCCCGGCATGGAGCACATGCGCGAACGCCGCGTCGGCGTCGATGAGCTCATACGTTTCCGCGTCCGAGACCTCGGACTCCGCACGCTCGACGTCGAGGGCGTCATCGCCTCCCGACGGCGGCGGGATGACGTGGTTGCGCTCGTCCTCGAGCTCGGCGGCGAGGGCGAGCAGCGGCCGGACCGCGGGCAGGAACACGGTGGCGGACTCCCCCGCCGCGCGGGCTCGCACCACGCGCCCCACGCCCTGAGCGAAGAACAGCGGGGTGCGGTAGGACGTCATCCAGGCCAGGCAGGCGGCACGCGGCACGTCCACCCCCTCGGACACCATGCGCACGCAGACGGCGATCCGCTCGGTGCCGGTGGTGAACGCGGCGATCTTGTCGCTGGCCTTGGGGTCGTCGGACAGGATGACCACCGGCTTGTGCCCGGTCACCTGCTCGACGATCGCCGCGTATGCCCGCGCATCCTCCTGATCGCTGGCCAGGACCAGCCCCGCGGCATCCGGCATTCCGCTCTCGCGCAGGTGAGTGATCCGCTCGTCCATCGCCGCGATGACGTGCGGCACCCACTTGCCCTTCGGGTTGAGCGCCGTGCGCCACGCCGTCGCCTCGGTGCGCTTCGTCGCCGACTCGGACAGCGACGCGGCGATCACCTCCCCCGCGCTGTTGCGCCACCGGCTCGTCCCCGTGTACGCGGCGAAGACGACGGGGCGCACCACGCCGTCGCGCAGCGCCTCGCGGTAGCCGTAGCTGAAATCGGCGCGGCTGCAGAACCCGCCCTCGCTGTCGGCGTCGTAGCGCACGAACGGGATGCGCTCGTCCGGGCGGGTGCGGAACGGCGTGCCGGTGAGGCACAGCCGCCTGGTCGCCTGCTCGAAGGCGGTGGCAACGGCCTCGCCCCAGGACAGTCCGTCGCCCGCGTGGTGCACCTCGTCGAGCACCACCAGCGTCCGCTTGGCCGTGGCGCGCGCTGCGTGCAAGGCGGGCTTGGCCGCGACCTGTGCGTACGTGGTGACGTAGCCGGTGAGGTCGGGGCGCACCGGGCCCACCGAGTTGCTGAGCGCGGCGTCCAGCGCGACGCCAGCCCGGTCGGCGGCCACCGCCCACTGCGTGCGGAGGTGGTCCGTCGGGCAGACCACGATCACCCGGTCGATGGCGCGCCGGTCGATCAGCCGGCGGGCGAGGGTGAGCGCGAAGGTCGTCTTGCCGGCTCCCGGCGTAGCGGTGACCAGGAAGTCTCGGCGCGGGCTCTCCGCCTCGTATTCCTCGAGCGCGGCACGCTGCCAGGCGCGCAGTCGAGGTCGGTGGGCGGATCCGAGGTGCTGCGGCTGAGCCACCCCGCCCCCTTCGATTCGGTCTGATCGTGACGAGATGCCCCGAGGCGATCGGCCGCAGGGCATCCGTCCATCACCTTAATGCGGCGCGCGGCCCCGATCGGCAGCGGCGCGCCCGGCGCAGCCGCCCTGCCCGGAGCGGCAGACTGTGTAGTCGTGAACCCAGGGCGGCGTGTCGCGCGCGCGGCACGTCACATTCCCGGACTGCTGAAGCGGGCGGCGGCCGACGCCTGGCGTGACCGCATCCTCGGGCTGTCGGCCGAGGCGGCCTTCTGGCAGCTGCTGAGCCTGCCGTCGCTGCTCCTCGCACTGGTCGCGAGCTTGGGCTACGTCTCCCGCTGGTTCGGCGTGAACACCGTGGGGCGCACCGAACAGCAGATCGAGAAGACGCTCGGCAACGCGTTCAGCCAAGAGGTCGTCGACCAGGTGGTCCACCCGATGCTGCACGAGGTGCTGTACGACGGCCGGCTGGACATCATCAGCATCGGCTTCGTGCTGGCGCTCTGGGCCGGTTCGTCGGCGACCGCCACGTTCGTCAACACGATCACGATTGCCTACGACATGCGCGACCTGCGCGGACCGGTGCGCAGCCGGCTGCTGGCGCTGTGGCTGTTCCTCGGCTCCGTGCTGATCGGCGTCCTGCTGCTGCCGATGCTGGTGCTCGGGCCGGACCTGCTGACCCGCACGTTTCCGGACCGGCTACGCCCGGCGGCGAGCCGGGTGATCAGTGACGCGTACTACCCGACGATGATCGTGCTGCTCCTGCTCGCGCTGACCACGTTCTACCACCTCGCGCCGCCGCGTCGGCTGCCGTGGCGCCGAGGCGTACCGGGGGCCGTGGTGGCGCTCATCGTCTTCATGGCCGGCTCGGCCGGGCTGCGCACGTACATCCGGTTCATCCTCGACCACAACCACGCCTACGTGACGCTGGCATCGCACATCTCGGCGCTTCTGTTCTTCTTCGTGCTCGCGCTCGGCGTGCTGTACGGAGCCGAGTTCAACGCGGCGATCGAGCAGCTGGCACCGACGCCGGCGAAACCGCCCAGAGTCCTGCACCCCCGAAACTGGCAGCGCGTCACCGACGCGGTCGAGAAACCGCCGGCGCCCGATCAGTCCGACAGCACGTTGTCGTAGATCTCCTTGCACCGCGGGCAGACCGGCGAGCCCGGCTTCGGCGCCTTGGTCACCGGGAACACCTCGCCACACAGCGCCTCGACCATCGTGCCCATCACCGCGCTCTCGGCGATCTTCGCCTTGCGCACGTAGTGGAACATCTCATTGCCGGTGTCGGCGTCGGACGTCTTCGGTTCGACTACGGTCTGTGTGCTGGTCACGCCGTCGATTCTGCCACCTTCGGGTGAAGATCAGCCGTCCACGACGCGATCGCCCGTACCGGGCGGCAACGCTCGCTCGTCCGGCTTTCCGACGTAACCCATCCGGGCCTGCCGCTTCTTCGGCGGGCGGTCGTTGGCGATCAGCACCGCGCACCAGGGCAGGACGAGTCCGCCCACGACGAACGCGAGCGACAGGATGATCGACACCCGGTAGGTGAGAGCCGCGCCGAGCACGCACAGCGCGCGTAGCGTCATCATCACCATGTATCGCTTGCGACGGCGGTCGAACTCGTCGTCGTTGCTCTCCGGAGCGCTCGTGATCAGCGGCGGCTGATCGTGGCTGCGGCGCATCCGTCCATCGTCGCACCGACCGTCGCGAAAAGCGCCGCTGCCGTCGGTGCGGTTAGGACAGGATGCTCGGGTGAGCTCCTCGACCCACGCACCGCTGCTGCCGCCCGGCCAGATCGACCGGCTGCGTGGGGCACTGAGCGACTACACCGTCGACGGGGTGTACACCGTGCTGGGTCCGGTCGGGCAGGCGGCGCTGACACGAGGTGACCACGCGGGGGCGCGGCGACAGCTACAGTCGCCGGACCCGCTCAGCACCTTGATCCGGCTCTTCCTGCTCGGTGACGTCGTCGACGAGGCCGCCGCGCGTCGCGCATTGCATCCGCTCGAGTGGGGCGAGGCGGCCGCCGCCGGCATCGTGAGCGATTCGGCCGGCGCCGCCCGCGCCCTGCTCGACATACGCCCCTACGCCGAGGCGGTGCCAGTGCTCCCCTTGCCTGGTCCTGCCCCCGCTGGGGACCCGCCGTGGTGGGTCGTGTCGGACTTCGGTGCCGACGTCCACCCCGGACCGCTGGCCGACGATCACGTCCTCGGCATCGGCGCCGCGGCGTTGACGCTGGCGCAGGCCACGATCCGCCAGCCAGTCGGCAGCGCCCTGGACATCGGCACCGGCTGCGGCGTCCAGGCGCTGCACCTGTCCAACCACGCCACTGCGGTCACGGCAACGGATATCAGTGCGCGCGCCCTGCGGCTGGCCGCCACCACCGCGGAGCTCAGCGGGGTGTCCTGGGAGCTGCGCCGCGGGTCGCTGCTGGAGCCGGTCGCGGGGCAGACGTTCGACCTCATCGTCGCCAACCCGCCGTTCGTGGTGTCCCCCGGCCTGCGCGCGGGTGCGGGCGGCTACGACTATCGCGACAGCGGCTTCGTGGGCGACGAGGTGTGCCGTGTCCTCGTCGGTGGACTGCCGGCGGCGCTCGCCCCCGGCGGGGTCGCTCAGCTGCTGGCGAACTGGATCATCCCGACCGACGCTCCGTGGACTGAACGACTGGAGTCCTGGCTTGCCGGCGGCGGTTGCGACGCGTGGGTGTGGCAGCGGGAGGTCGTG
>JAVHVL010000080.1:0-4967 GCA_032160565.1 Pseudonocardiales bacterium
TCCCAGTCACGCCGGCAGACAAGCCCCACGTCGATGCCGAACCTAACGTGGACGTCGCGGCAGGAACCACGGGCGATCCGACGTCGGCGGGCGACCCCACGCCAGCCAAGGTCTACCCCAAATCTCCAGATGCCATCACCGCGATACTCCGGTCGCGGCCGAATCACCCGATGCGGTTTCCTGACGTTTGGAAGCAGATTGTCGACGCGGGCTTGGCCGACCCGAAAATCAAGTCAGGAGCCAACGCGTACCAAAACTCTGCGCGACGACTTGCTGACAATCCCGACTCGCCCGTCGAGCGAGACTCTGAGGGTCGGTATCTCTACCGAACCGATCACCCTGCCGCCGCGCCTGTTGGCCTGAGTCTCGTCGCGTCGTCACTCGGCGACGTACTCACGATGCTCCCGTCGGAGGCCACGCCATGAGGAGATAGGAAGCCCGCCGCCCCGAAGCGTTGACAGCAGAGGCGGCGGGCCAGGGCCTAAGCCCAGTGTTCCTTGCCCATCGGCCGCAACCGAGCGGGACTCGTAGTGCACCAACGCGACGACGGGCTGCTTGTCGGTCGTGCCCTTGCCGCGCGGGTCCTCTGGCTTGCTGGCGATCTCGCGCGGGCGCTGCGGTGGCGGGTCTTGGGCTCGCCGCCGATCCACGTCTCGTCGACCTGGACTGCGCCGCCCAGCAGGCCGACTACTGGCTCCATCTTCATGGCCTCACGGATGCGGTGCAGCATGTGCCACGCGGACTCGTTGGTGATCTCGTACTTGCGGCTGATCTCCCACGCGCTGACCGAGTTCTTTGACGACACGAATTCGAAGATCACAAGTAGCCAGGTACGGACGCTGATCTTTGAGCCGTGGAAGATCGTCCCCGTCAAGGCGGAGAACTGCTTGCGGCAGCCACCGCACTTCCACACCCGACGCTGCGACACAGCTCCCGTGCGGGTCTTGCGGCTGACACCGTTCTTCGGGGTTAGGAAGTAGCAGCGGCCCATCTCGCCGCAGTTCGGGCAGGCATCCGGCGTGCCGCCCCAGCGCAGTTCTTCCAGCATCAGGTACGCGTCGGCCTCGGTACGCAGCCGCGCGCTCAACTTCGGGATGCTGAACTCCTGCTTGCTCATGACTAAGTGTGTAGGACTAGTGGGTTTGTCAACCCGCACGACGCCTCTCTGTCCACAGCGTCTGCCTTCGGCCCTCGCGGAACGCCTCCACACTCATAACCTGCGTCCATGCGCGCATCGACGGCCCAGTTCCTGGCCCTGCTGAACCGCTGGCCCCGGCGACTGGCAGTGCTCGGGCTACTGCTGCTGGCGGCCGGCTCGGCGCTCGCGGCGCACCGCCCTGCGGCAAGGCCGGGTTCAGCTGACGCGGCGGTCACCGTCGCGGCCCGCCCGCTGCCGGCCGGCGCCACGTTGGCACCGCGGGATCTGCGGGTCGCCCACTTGCCACGTGGCCTGATCCCCGAACGCTCCGTGGCGAGTCCGGCCGCGATCATCGGGCTGCGGTTGGCCGGCCCGGTGACGGCCGGCGAACCGCTGACGTCCGCGCGGCTCGTCGGCGGCGGCCTCACCACGGCGCTCGGTGCCGGACTCGTCGCAAGCTCCGTTCCGGTGGCATCGGACGTGGCGGGGTTCGTCCGCGCGGGGGACCGCGTGGACCTGCTCGCCCCGCCGGTCGCCCTTGAGGTCATGCCGGCCGATCCCGCCCCGGCCGGCGCCACGGCGCGTGGCCCCACAGGCTCGGCGCGGGTCGTTGCCGAGGACGTCCTCGTCCTCGCAGTGCTGCCGGGACAGCCCGATGGCGGTACCTCCAGCGCGGCGCTGGTGATCGCCAGCGACCGCCGCACGGCGCTACGCGTCGCGGCAGTGCCGGGGCGGGCGTTGCTCGCTGTGGTGGCCGATCCGCCCTAGCATTTGCGGCGCGGCCACCTGGCCGACATATGTGGTGCGGCACCCGGCCGCCAAGCGAGCGGAGGGGCAGGCACGATGCTCAAGGGATTCAAGGAATTCATCATGCGCGGCAACGTGGTGGATCTCGCCGTGGCGGTCGTGGTCGGCGCCGCGTTCACCGCCGTGGTCGGCGCCCTCGTGAAGGACCTGATCACGCCCATCATCGCGGCCATCATCGGCAAGCCGGACTTCAGCCAGCTCACCTTCACGATCAACAAGAGCAAGTTCTTCTACGGTGACTTCCTCAACGCCGCGATCAACTTCGTCCTCGTCGCGGCGGCGATCTATTTCTTCGTCATCCTCCCGATCAAACACTTCAGCGAGTTCGCTGCCCGGCGGCGTGCGGCCGGGGAGCCGGCTGATGTGGTCGACATCCCGAGCGACGAGGCATTGCTGCTGCGCGAGATCCGCGACCTGCTCAGCGCCCAGCGCTCCGTCTAGCGCAGCGGATCGCCTACCTCAGCGGACCGCATAGCCGGCCGAGTCCGTCCAGTCGCCGTCGTGCGGCGAGCCTAGTCGCCGTGGTGCGGCGGGCTAGTCGCCGTGGTGGGGCGGGCGCTCGGAGCGGTACCAGTCGTCGTCGCGGCGGTCGTCCCGGGGATCTTCGCCCCACCCCTCGGCGCGCTCGTCGCCGGACACCTGGGGCAGCACCGGCTCCTCCGCGTCGCCGTCCGATGGCTGCGCACTCCGCCTGTCCTTGCTCACCCGTTTAGTGTGCCCGGGCCGGCTCGCTAGTGCTTTGATGGGCCGTAGGTATCCGGCTCAGGCACGGGGGTAGACACCATGGTGGAACCGAGCAAGATCACGGAGAAGGCGACCGAGCTGGCCAGCCAGGCCGCCGCCGCGGCAGCCCCACTGATCGAGAAGGCCACCGAGTTCGCTGGTGCCGCCGCCGCGGCGGCCGGCCCGCTCGCCTCCCAGGCCAAGGGCCGCGCCGCCGAGCTGGCGGACAAGGCGGGGGAGCTCGGGGCCAAGGGCGTCAGCGCGCTGGCCGAGGGGATCGACAAGGTCACCGGCGGCAAGTACTCCGACAAGATCTCGGCGGTCACCTCCAAGGTGGAGGACAAGCTCGACCCGGAGCCACCGGTCACCAAGTCCTGAACCACACGCGGTCAGGGGCAGTTGACCCACTCGTCGGTGCCGTCGGTGAACACCTGACGTTTCCAGATCGGCAGCCGATCCTTGACCTCGTCCACGAGGCGGGCACAGAGCCGGAACGCCTCACGCCGGTGCGCCGTGGCTACGGCGGCCACCAGCGCGACATCGCCGACGGCGAGGGTGCCCACCCGGTGGCTGACGGCGAGCGCCAGCACGTCCGGCTCGGCGGCGAACTCGGCCGCGATCTCGCGCAGCACCTGCTCGGCGCTGGGGTGCCCCTGGTACTCCAGCTCGACGACCGCCCGCCCCTCGTCGGTGTCGCGCACCACCCCGCAGAACACCACGGTCGCCCCCGCTCCGGCGTGCGCCACGAACGCTTCGTGAGCGGCAACGTCCAGTGCGGCCCCCGACACCGCGGCCAGCACCTCGCCGGTCGCCGTCATACGCCACCCCCCGGCCGGTGATCGCCGCCGCCGAGCTGCTCGACGGCGTGCTCCAGCAACGGCAGCAGCACGGCCAGCCCGTCGCGCACACCCCCCGGCGAGCCGGGCAGCGTCACGACGAGGCTGGCACCGACGGCCCCGGCGACGCCCCGGGACAGCACGGATGTCGGCACGCGGTCGCGAGCGACCAGCCGCAGCGCCTCCGCGATGCCGGGGACCTCGCGGTCCAGCAGCGGGCGCACCGCCTCCGGCGTGACGTCGGTAGGGGTCAGGCCGGTGCCGCCCGTCGTGAGCACCACGGCCGCTCCGGCGGCCAGTGCGCCCTGAACCGCAGCCTGGATCGCCGCCACGTCGTCCGGCACGAGCTTCCGGAACGCCAGCGAGTGCCCGGCGTCGACGAGTGCGCGGGCCAGCAGCTCGCCGGAGTCGTCCGGGCGTTCGCCGGAGGCCGAGCGGTTCGAGCAGGTGATCACGGCGACGTTCACGTCGGCTCCGCGGGCAGCTCACGGGTCCACTCCCCCGACCGGCCGCCCGCCTTGGCGATCAGGCGCACATCGGTGAGTTGGGCGCCCCGGTCGACCGCCTTGACCATGTCGTAGAGCGCGAGCCCCGCGACGACGACAGAGGTCAACGCCTCCATCTCGACACCGGTGCGGTCCGCGGTGCGGGTGGTCGACGTGATCAGGACCGAGTCCTCGACTAGCTCCAGGTCGACGGTGACGCCATGCAGCGCGACGGGGTGGCACAGCGGCACGAGGTCCGGGGTGCGCTTCGCGGCAGCGACGCCGGCGATCCGCGCGACGGCCAGCGCGTCACCCTTCGGCAGCCCGTCGCGGCGCAGCAGCGCGATCACCTCCGGCGTGGTGACGAATCGTCCCGTCGCTGTGGCGGTCCGGGCGGTGACGTCCTTGCCCGACACGTCGACCATGCGGGCAGCGCCCTGCGCGTCGAGATGGGTCAACTCCACGTCCGCAGCCTATGTCCCAGCCGCGTGCCGCGCGTCGCCTCGCGGCCACGCCGCCCGATTTGCGATCTTCGGGCGTGTTCCTGCCTGTCCACTTCCTGACAATTCATTCGCAACCTGGACGACTCCTGCCGGCCCTAGCGTCTCGCGTCAGGCCCCGGCTTCGGGGCCGCACCCAGAGGAGGAACCGTGAACGTTGCTATGCGAGGGCTGACCGTCCTCGTCGGCGGCACCGCGCTCGCGATCTCCGTCTCGACCGCGGCGTCGGCAATCCCGGCACACCGTGGGTCGAACGGGGTCACGACCGTCGACAGCTGCAACCAGAGCGTCTCGCCCGGCCGCTATGCCTGCTTCGCGATGCGGCGCAGCGACCTGGGCTTCACGCCCAAGGCGTCGGTCACGCCACAGGCCACGCCCAGCGGCTTCGGGCCATCCAGCCTGCAGTCGGCGTACAAGCTCCCCTCAGCCACGGCCGGCAGCGGCCAGCGGGTCTACGTCGTCGACGCCTACGACGACC
>JAVHVL010000110.1:0-2646 GCA_032160565.1 Pseudonocardiales bacterium
CCACCGGACCAGTCGAGGACGACCGGTTACGGCTTCTGTTCACCTGCTGCCACCCGGCGCTCGCGTCGGAGGCCCGGATCGCGCTGACGCTTCGGCTGCTCGGTGGCCTGAGCGTGCCTGAGATCGCTCGGGCGTTCCTCGTGCCCGAGACCACGATGGCACAGCGGATCACTCGGGCGGAGCAGAAGATCGCGGCGGCGAAGGTGCCCTACCGGGTGCCGGAGTCAGCAGACCTTCCCGAGCGGCTGGCTGGCGTGCTGTCGGTGCTGTTCCTCATCTTCAACGAGGGCTACCTCGCCACCGGCCACGGCGACCCAGTCCGCGGCGAGCTCACCGGCGAGGCGATCCGGCTCATCCGAATCCTTCACGCACTGCTCCCCGAAGAGCCTGAGGTGATCGGCCTGCTCGCATTGCTGCTGCTGACCGAAGCCCGGCGTGAGGCCCGCGTGCGCTATGGGCAGCTGGTCGTGCTCGGCGAACAGGACCGCGCCGGCTGGGACCACGCGCTCATCGCCGAGGGCCACGACCTCGTCCGCGAGTGCCTCGCCATCAACCGACCCGGCCGCTACCAAATACTCGCCGCCATCAACGCCGTTCACACCGACGCCCCCACAGCGACGGACACCGACTGGTCACAGGTCGTCGCGCTCTACGACCAGCTGACCCAGCTCGACCCCTCGCCGATCGTCGCACTCAACCGCGCGGTCGCGGTCGCTGAGCTAGACGGCCCGGAGGTCGGCCTCGCTCTGATGAACCGGCTGCCACTGACCGACTACCACGCCTGGCACGCCGCTCGCGCCGACCTGCTATGCAGAACCGGCCGCAGCGCCGACGCGAAGCAGGAGTACGACGCGGCGATCGACGCCACCCAGAACACCGCCGAACGTGCCTACCTCAGCAGGAAACGCGGCGAGCTGGTCTGAGCAGTCCCACGGCACGTCCTTGCCAGACAGCCGTTTGCGTGCATCTGACTGACTCATATGCGCACGCCGACATCGGGTCTCGCGTCACGCAGATCGACGGCTAGGGCGCACGCGAGTGGTCGGGATCTCTGGGCCGTGGTTGGAGGCTTTTCGGGTGCGGCCGGGCCGGGTGCGTCAGTCGCTGGTGGGTCGGACGATGACCTTGCCCGCGAGCGTTCCTGCCGCTGCCCGGGCGTGGACCGTCGGCAGGTCGGGCAGCGCGACACGCTCGGCGACATCGACGGTCAGCTCGCCGTGGTCCACTCGCGCAGCGAGTTCGGCCAGCTGCGCGGCGTCGCTGCGGACGTAGAGGTCGATGCCGCGCACGCCGCGCGCCTGGTCGCCCGGGGCGGGCATCCACACGGTCGTTCCGACCACGATGCCGCCGTCGCGGACCAGTGCGGCCAGCGCGGCGTAGTCCTCTGGGCTGATCGGCGCGAGGTTGAGCAGGACGTCGACGGGCCGGTTCACTGCGGCGGCCACGTCGACCGTCGTGTGGTCGATGACCTCGTCGGCTCCCCGGGCGGCGAGGCGCTCGCTGCTGCGCGGGCTGCCGGTGGCGATCACGTACGCGCCCGCGGCCTTGGCCAGCTGGACCGCGTAGCCACCCACCGCTCCGCCGGCACCGCTGATCAGGATCCGCTGCCCCGCGGTCAGGCCCGCGTGCTCGAAGAGCGCCTGGTACGCGGTGAGACCGACCAGTGGCAGTGCTGCCGCATCGGCCAGCGAAATGCTGGTCGGAGCCGGCGCCAAGCTCTCGGCCGGGGCGAGGACGTACTCGGCCGATGCCCCGTCGACGACGAACGGCAGGAAGCCGACGACCCGGTCGCCGACAGCGAGGTCGCGCACACCGTCGCCGAGGGCGTCGACCGTTCCCGCGACGTCGAGCCCCGGGATGTGCGGCAGCGTCAGCGGCATCGGGCCCTGCATGAACCCGGCACGGATGTTCGCGTCGACGCCGTTGAACGTCGTCGCAGCGACCCGGACACGCACCTGGCCGGCACCGGGGGTGGGGTCGTCGACGTCCTCGTAGCGCAGGACGTCCGGTTCGCCGTAGTCGTGGAATCGCACTGCCTTCATCTCGGTGCCTCACTTCCGGAGTCGGATGTGCTTCGAATTCGAAGCACTGTGGTGACCGTATCAGTGCTTCAAAGTCGAAGCAAGTGCTTTGAAATTGAAGCAAGCGATAGTCTTGTGCCATGGCTCACACCCCGCCGTCGCTGGATCCGGTTCAACTGGGTGCCTACTTCGCGCTGATGGACGTGGCCGGGCTGCTTCGCCACGCGGTCGAGCAACAGCTCCGTGAGGTCGGCGACCTCAGCTACGTGCAATTCCAGCTGCTCGCGCGACTCGGGCTCGACTCGCCGACCGGCAGCGAACGGATGACCGACTTGGCCGACGGCGTCGTCTACAGCCGCAGCGCGCTGACGTATCAGGCCGGTCTGCTCGAGAACCGACGCCTGGTCACGCGCACCCCGTCCGAGGAGGACGAACGCAGTGTCACGGTGACGATCACCGCGCCCGGGCGAGCCCTGCTCGCCAAGGTGCTGCCCGGTCACACCGAGGTCATCAGCCAGCAGCTATTCCAGCCGCTGTCGTGCAAGGACGTGAAAGCGCTCGCCGACTTGCTGACGCCGGTGCGCGACCACATGCGCGCCGCACCGCCTCGGTCGGCCGGGTCGCG
>JAVHVL010000499.1:0-14977 GCA_032160565.1 Pseudonocardiales bacterium
GGCCGAGCTGGAGCGCGACCCCTCGGCAGCGGGGCAGCGGCACGCGGCCACGGCGCGGGCGCTGCGGCCGAGTGCCGAAGCCAAGGCCGAGGCGTGGCGGCTCGCAGTCGAGGACGACAGCTTGCCCAACGCGGTGCAGGAAGCCGTCATCGCCGGCTTCTCGCACCCCACCCAGGGCGAGTTGGTGAAGCCCTACGTCGCCCGTTACTTCGCCGAGGTGACCGACGTCTGGGAGCGGCGGACCAGCGAGCTGGCACAGAATGTCGTGATCGGCCTGTTCCCCCTCTGGACGTCGACGATCTCGCAGGAAACCGTGGACGCGGCAGGTGAGTTCCTCGCGCGGGACGAGCTGCCCACTGCGCTGCGTCGCCTCGTCGCCGAGGGGCGCGCCGACGTCATCCGGGCCATGCGTGCCCGCGAGGTGGACCGCGCCGCCCGTAACTGACGCGTTACCCGAGTGTGCCGTTCTCGTTAATCCGGGCATCCCTCTCTGCAGGCCACCACCCGGAGCGGCACATGCTGGACACGTACGACGACGAACCCATCAGGGCTCCCGGACTCCCGGCGATGCTCCGCCGCCACCCGAAGGTCGTGCGGCACGGCGCTGCCGGGGCGATAGTGGCCGGCATCGCGCTGTTCGTCGTCGCGAGCGTGGCGGGCGCTGCAGGTGCTCGTCCGCGCCCCGAGGCCGCCGCCGCTACTCCGACGGGCGGCATCGTCCAGGTGGCGCCCGTCGACGTGTACACCTTCCCGACACAACCCACCGCGGCACCCGCGGCGAAGCGGGTCGCCAGGGTCGCGCACGCCAAGCCGGCGCCGGCCGACAAGGGCGCGATCAGCGGGCTGGCCGCCAACGGGATCCCCAGGGTGGCGCTCAACGCCTACCGGGTCGCCGCCGCCCGCCTGGCCAACGTCGACCCTGGCTGCGGCATCGACTGGGCGCTGCTTGCCGGCATCGGACGGGAGGAGTCAGACCACGGCCGCTTCGCCGGGGCAGTGCTGCACGCCGACGGAGTGTCGACGCCGCGGATCATCGGCATCCCGCTCAACGGCAAGGGCACGTCGCTGATCACCGACACCGACGGCGGCCACCTCGACGGCGACACCGTCTACGACCGGGCGGTCGGCCCGATGCAGTTCATCCCGTCCACCTGGCGCGCCTACGGCGTCGACGCGAACGGCGACGGCAAGGCGGACGTGTTCAACATCAACGATGCCGCACTGACCTCGGCCCGCTACCTGTGCGCCGCCGGTGGCAACCTGCGCACGCACGCAGGGCAGGTGGCGGCCGTGCTCGCCTACAACCACTCCGACCAGTACCTCGCCCAGGTGCTCGCCCTGGCCGACGCGTACCGCCGCGGCATCCCGGTCTCCGGCATCCCGGTCGGCAACACCACCGGCGCCCTGCCACCGGTACGCAGCGGCAGCTACGTCCCGCCGGCCAACCCCGGTGCGCCGACGGCGAACTCGCGCGGTACGAAGTCGAGCGCCACGACGACGGCGTCCAGCGCACCCAAGAGCTCCACGTCCGGATCGGGCCCGACGGGCTCCACATCCGGCGGCACCTCGGGCGGGACGTCCGCAGGCACGAGCGCTAAGCCGACTCCGAGCGGCGGGACCACTGCGACATCGACGCCGACCGCGCCGGCGACCCCGACCCCCAGCCCCACCACGACGAGGAAGTGCCTGCTCTGGGACCTGCTCAACCCCGGGCGCTGCGCGATGTACTCGAGCTGACCCGAGCGGCGCGCACCTCGATCAGCGCACCTCGATCAGCGCACCTCGATCAGATAGTGCCCGCGGCGTCGGCCAGCATGCGCAGTCCGGTGACGATGCCGCCGGTGAGGTCGCCGTTGGTGAAGGACGCCCGCATCGCGAGCGCGGCCAGCGCGCATGCGCGGTTGGGCAGCCGCTTGGCCGACTCCGGGCCTGTGACGATGTGCAGCGAGCGCTCGCCGGGCGCCACGGCGATCAGCACCGCGTTGTCGGTGAGCCTCTCGAACAGCGCCTCGGCGTGCGCCCGCGTGGGCTGGCGCAGCGCCCCCACGTAGACGGAGAAGATCAGGCCGGACTCGCGGCTGGACAGGGTGAGCGCCTCGTCCAGCCGGGTGAGCTGCCGGGCAGTGAACCCGTGCCTGCCCAGATCGTGCCCCACCGGGCCGTACTGCACCGGCCTGCGCTCGAGCTGCGCCTCACCACTCACCGCTGGCACCCCCCACCGCCGTGGTCGACGTCGTGCTGCCGGTGAGCTGTGGGCGGGTCGCGCCGGACTGCGTCACCGCCTCCGGGTGCGGCACGAACCAGGCGGGCTCGAAGGGCCACGGGCGCCCCGGGCGGTACCGGTTCGGCTGATGCAAGACTGCTTTGCCGTAGACCGCGAAGGCGATGACAGCAACGATGGCCGCCGGGATGCCGACGAACACCAGCACGGTCTGCACGATCGTCATGGGGAAAAGTTAGCCCACCCAGATCGGAGCCCGGCGCTCACCCCAGGGCAGGGCGGCCTCGAGCTGGGCGGCCAGTGCGAGCAGCGCAGCCTCGCCGCCCGGGCGGCCGACGAGCATCACGCCGATGGGCAGGTTCTCCGCGCTCTGGTACAGCGGCAGCGAGATGGCCGGCTGGCCGGTCGTGTTGTACATCGCGGTGTACGGCGTGAAGCGCGTCTGCCGCTCGAAGTCCGCTGCGGGGTCCTCGTCGTCCCCGATGAACCACCCGACCGGACGGGGCAGCAGCGCCACGGTCGGCGTGAGTACGGCATCCAGATGTGCGCTGGCGGCGATGCCCTGCCGGGCCCAGACGTTCAGCCGCCCCATCGCGGTGGCGAACTCCGGGCCGCTGACCGCGGCGCCCTGGGAACGCAGATGCCGGGTCAGCGGGCGCAGCTCCGTCTCACGGGCCGGGTCCACCGGGACGGTCGCGGCGGACACCGACCAGACCGCCTCGAAGGACGAGATCGCCTCTCGCGGAATCGGCGCGGTCGTGTCCTCGACGTCGTGGCCCAGGCGGGCCAGCAGCGCGCTCGCCCGCTCCCACGCCGCCCGCACCTGCGGATCCAGCTCGGCGTCCATCGGTGAGTCGAGGTAGCGGCCGATGCGCAGCCGGCCGGGCTCACGATCGCACCAACCGAGAAACGTCTCCCCCGCGGGCAGCGGCGGAAGCGGGTCGGGGTCGCCGGGCTGCGGTCCGGCGACGGCGTCGAGGAACGCGGCGGCATCTCGGACGGTGCGGGCGAGCGGGCCGAGCACCCCCAGTCGCGTGGCGTCGAAGTCCAGCGGCCCTTTGGAGATGCGTCCGCGGGAGGGCTTGAGGCCGACCAGGCCGCAGACGCTGGCCGGGATGCGGATCGATCCACCGCCGTCGCTGCCCTGTGCGAACGGGACGAAGCCGCTGGCCACCGCGGCGCCCGCGCCGCCGCTGGACCCACCGGCCAGCCGCGCGGTGTCCCATGGCGTCCGCGCCGGCGGGCCGATGTCCGTCTCCGTGTAGCAGGGCAGGCCGAACTCCGGGGTCGCGGTCTTGCCGACGCTGATCGTGCCGGCCGCCCGGAGCAGCGTGACGATGTTGTCGTCGAGCTCCGGGATCCAGTCGGCGTACGCGCGCGAGCCGAGCTTGGTCGGCACGCCAGCCGTCATGTTGAGGTCCTTGATGGCCGTAGGCACGCCGAGCAGCGGGGGCAGGGCGGACGGATCCTGGGCAGCGAGCACTGCACGTTCGGCTTGCTTCGCCTGCGCCAGGGCGGCGTCCGGCGTGAGCGTGACGAAGGCGCCGACCTGCCGGTCGAGGCGCTCGATGCGCCCGAGGGCATGCTCGACGAGCTCGACCGGGCTGACCTCACGCCGGCGCACCGCCGCGGCGCAGTCCAGCGCGGTCAGGTCATGCAGCTCCACCATGGCGCTGACCGTATCCGGCCGGCGCGGGCAGCACCTCCACCGGATCTGGCCTGGCTGTTGTCAAGGCCTTCTGTAAGACTGAGCGCTGACCTACTCATATGAGCGCCCGGAGGCGAGCGTGAGCCCGAAGCCGACGGAGCTGATCCTGATGGCTCGGATCGCGCGCGGTTACTACCTCGACGATCGATCGAAGACCGAGCTCGCCGATGAGCTGGGCATCAGCCGATTCCGCGTGGCGCGGCTGCTGGACGCGGCAAAGCGCGCCGGCGTCGTCACCGTTCGCGTCGAATCGCCGTCGGGCGTGAACACGGACCTGTCCGTCGAACTGCAGCGCCGCTTCGGCCTGTCCCATGCCGTGGTCGTCGACGTCACCGACGAGCATCAGGAGAGCCTGCGCAGGCGACTCGGCGAGGTCGCCGCCGAAGTGCTGCAGGAGATCCTGGGGCCTGAGGACGTGCTCGGGCTGGCCTGGGCGCGTTCGCTGCGCGGGATCGGGTCGGCGATCCGGGGGGTGCCCCCGTGCCCGGTCGTGCAGCTGACCGGCGCCCTGTCCGGCCCGGACGGCAGCGATGTCCTCGAGCTGGTCCGGCGCGTCGCGCAGGCCGGCGGCGGCGTCCCGCACGTGTTCTACGCGCCGCTCGTCGCGCCCGACGCCGCGTCGGCCCGCGCGCTGCGCCGCCAGCCCGACGTCGCCCGGGCCGCGGAGCTCGTCTCCCGGGTCACCGTAGCCGTAGTGGGCATCGGCTCGTGGCAACCCGGATTGTCGACGATCTACGACATGGTGGAGCCGGACGCGCGCGACCGGGCACGGTCGCTCGGTACGATCGGCGAGATCTCCGGAGCATTCATCGACAACCGCGGAGCGCCGGTGTCGACGCCGCTCAGCCGGCGGATCATCGGAGTCAGCGGCGAGCAGCTCCGCACGATCAAGAACGTGATCTCAGTGGCCTATGGCGAGCCGAAGGCGGCGGCGGTCGGCGCGGCGTTGCGCGGCGGCCTCGTCACGGGGCTGATCACCCACGACGGGCTGGCGCGGGCACTTCTCGCCGACGATGCGGACCGAGCCGCTCATGCTGTTGCCGACTGACGACGGCCCCCTCCCCGGAGGTACGGCCAACCACGGTCGCGTCATCCGGGTGGGCGCCACCGTGCACCGCCCGGTTGGTGCGCACACTCCCGCGGTGCACGCCCTGCTCGGCCATCTCGCCGGGACCGGCTTCACCGGCGCGCCACGCGTGATCGGTGTCGACGGGGCGACCGAGATCCTCGGCTATCTCGAGGGCGCCGCAGCCATCGAACCGGTACCGGACTGGGCACTGACCGACGCCGCTCTGATGAGCGTCGGCGAGCTGTTGCGCGCCTACCACCGCGACGCGAGCGGCTTCGACGGCTCGCGGCTGCGCTGGCAGCGGCCGGTGCCCGAGCGATGGCGCGGCGGGCTGGTCACGCACAACGACTCGAACCCGGCCAACGTCATCTTCCGCGACGGGAGGGCCGTCGCACTTATCGACTTCGACCTCGCCGCGCCCGGCTCGTGCGCCTGGGAGCTGGCGATGGCCGCCTGCTTCTGGGTCCCGCTGCGCGCCGACGAGGACATCGCCGACGGCCGGCGCAACCGGGTCGTGCGCCGCTTCGGTTTGCTGCTGGACAGTTACGGCGCGGATGCGGTGACGCGCCTGGACGTCGCCCGCGCGGTCCGCGACGCCAACCGGTGGATCGCGGCGGTGATCGAGGACGCGGCGAACACCGGACATCCGGCCTTCGGCAGACTGTGGCAGCGCGACATGGAGCTGCATCGCCGCGCGGACGCGTGGCTCGTCGCGCACGTCGACGAGTTGGTGGCCGCGAGCCGGGCGGAAGTGGGTCCACGTTGACTCAGGACAGCTCCGTCACGAACTGGGCCGGCAACGAGCGCTTCACCCCGGCTCGGGTGCACCGGCCGTCGGGCATCGGCGAGCTGCAGGAGATCGTGGCCGGCGCGGAGCATGCGAAGCCACTCGGCACCGGCCACTCGTTCAACCGGCTCGCCGACACCTCCGGCGACCTGATCCTGACCGGCGGGCTGCCGAAGCGCATCGAGATCGACGTGGCGGCGCGCATCGCCACGGTCAGCGCGAGCGTCCGGTTCGCCGACCTCTCGCCGCTGCTGGAGGAGCACGGCCTCGCGCTGCCCAACCTCGGCTCGCTGCCGCACATCTCGATCGCGGGTGCCTGCGCCACCGGCACGCACGGCTCCGGCGACCGCAATGGGGTGCTTGCCACGGCGGTGTCGGCGATGACGCTCATGCGGAGTGACGGCGGGCTCCGATCGCTGCACGGAGCGGAGTTGGCCGGCGCGGTCGTCGGGCTGGGTGCGCTCGGGATCGTCACCGAGCTGACCCTCGACCTCGTTCCGACCTACCGGATCCAGCAGTACGTCTACGACGGGTTGCAGCGTCCGACGCTCCTCGGGCATCTCGACGAGATCTTCGGCAGCGCCCGGAGCGTCAGCGTGTTCACCGACTGGGCGGCGTCCAGCGCGATCTGGCTCAAGCGGCTCGCGGCGGATCCGCCGGCAGACTCCGTGTGGTTGGGGGCGCGGCTCGCAGACGAGCAGCGACCCGCGGGCCCCGGCGTCGATCCGCGCAGCGGCACCCCTCAGCTCGGCGCGCCTGGTCCGTGGCACGAGCGGCTGCCGCACTTCCGGGCCGAGTTCAACCCCAGCCGCGGTGACGAGCTGCAGTCGGAGTACTTCGTGCCGCGCGAACATGCCGCAGCGGCGATCGCCGCCGTCTTCGACCTCGGGGCTGCATTTGCGCCGGTTCTGGACATCGGTGAGATCAGGACCGTCGCGGCTGACGACCTGTGGCTCAGCCCGGCGTACCGCTCAGACAGCGTCGCGCTGCACTTCACGTGGCGGCCGGACGCGGCCGCGGTCCGGCCCGTGCTGGCGCGGTTGGAGGATCGGCTGGCCCCGTTCTCCGCACGCCCGCACTGGGGCAAGGTGTTCTTGACAGCCCCGGCCGTCCTGTCGAACGTCTACCCGAGGTTGCCGGACTTCGCGGCGCTGGCCCGCGAGCTCGACCCAGCGGGCACCTTCGCCAACGATTTCCTCGCGCGGCACGTGCTGGGCTGATGACGAACTACGGGGCGGGCGGACGGACGGGGCGCGCGGGCTACACGGCAGGGGCAATGGCCTCGGTGCCGTATCCGTCCCAAGACAGGTAACGCTGCCAGGCCGGGTCGCGTTTGGCCCATCCCATGACTACAGCCACCGTCGCCGGTGGCTGTGCGGGCTTCACCTTCAGGTGCCAGCCGAGTTCGGAGAGCAGCCGGTCACCCTTGCGATGGTTGCACCGGGCGCAGGCGGCCACCACGTTCGTCCAGATGTGCTGCCCACCACGCGAGCGCGGCCTGACGTGGTCGATCGTGTCGGCCCGCACCCCGCAGTACACGCACAGGTGGACGTCGCGGTCGAGGACGGCGCGGCGGGTCAGCGGGACCTCGCGCCGGTAGGGGACGCGTACGTAGTGCGACAGGCGGACCACCGTCGGTACCTGGATGGAGGCCCGCTCCGAGTGCATGACGTCGCCGCCGGCCTCGACGATCACCGCCTTCTCGGCCAGCACCAGGACGACGGCGCGCCGCAGCGGCACGACGCACAGCGGCTCGTACGTCGCGTTGAGAACCAACGCTCCGGACACCCGGACACCTCCGACCGCTACCAGTGAACCTGACGACGCGGCTGTTCGCACGTCCTTTCGACCATGGCAGGGTATTCAGGCGTGAGCCTCGCCCTCCCGAAATACGTCGAAGACCACAGCAAATGGATCATCGAGATCCCGATCCGGATCCTCGTCATCATCGTGGTCGCGCTGATTCTCCGCGCTGTGCTGCACCGGATGATCAATCGGATCGTGCGCCCGGTGCACATCGGGCAGGTCCCGCGGATGCTGCGCCCCTTCAAGGACCGGGCCGTGAACAGCGCGTTCCTGGAGTCGACCGGGCTGCTGTCGGAGCGCCGCGCGCAGCGGGCGGCGACCATCGCCTCGGTGCTCAGATCCGGCGTCTCGTTCACGATCCTGGTGATCGCAGCCCTCTCGATCCTCAGCGAACTCGGCGTCAACCTGGCGCCGTTCATCGCCGGCACGTCCATCGTCGGGGTGGCGTTGGGGTTCGGCGCCCAGAACATCGTCAAGGACTTCCTGTCCGGCATGTTCATGATGCTCGAGGACCAGTACGGCGTGGGCGACGTGATCGACTTCGAGAAGGCCACCGGAACGGTGGAGGCCGTCGGCCTGCGCACGACCCAGCTGCGCGACGTGAACGGCACCGTCTGGTACGTCCGCAACGGCGAGGTCGTGCGCGTCGGCAACAAGAGCCAGGGGTTCGCCCAGGTGGTCCTGGACGTGCCCATCGACGCCGACGCCGACATCGACCGTGCCTCGTCCACCATGCTGGCGGTGGCCCAGGAGATGCGTGCCGAGCAGGCGTGGGAGCCGGTGTTCCTGGGCGATCCGGAGGTGCAGGGCGTGGAGCGGATGACGCGTGAGGAGACGGTCATCCGGCTCGTGGTCCGGGTCCGGCCGCTGGAGCAGTGGCGGGTGGCCCGCGAGATGCGGCGGCGCATCCGCGAGCGGCTGGAGCGCCAGGACATCGACACCCATTTGCCGGAGGAGCAGGGCGCCCCGCCCCCGGTGGGCTGAGCGGCCCGCCCCTGGTTGGCTGAGCGGCCCCGCCCCAGGCCGGCTGAGCGGCCCCGCCCCGGTCAGCTGAGGGCCAGGACCGCGTCGAGCAGGGCGCGGTGCAGCGTCGGGAAGGCGTAGTGCATCGAGGCGAGCGCCGCGACCGGCACCTCGGCGTGCACGGCGAGGGTGAGCATGCCCAGCAACTCCCCGCCGTACGGGCTGACGACGGTGGCACCGACGAGGACGCCCCGGTCGGCGTCCTCGACGATCTTGATGAAGCCGTCGTTGCCCGGGCCGTGGATCCAGCCGCGGCTGGAGGAGGCGATGGGTTCGCCGCCGGTCCGGACGTTGAGCCCGTTGTCGCGCGCCTGCTGCTCGGTGAGCCCGACCCGCCCGATCTCCGGGTCGGTGAACGTCGCCCAGGCCAGGCCGTGGTAGCCGCCGTAGGGCTCCTCGCGGCCGAGCAGGTGGGCGATCAGCACGCGGGCCTGCCAGACCGAGACGTGCGTGAATCCGCCGCGGCCGGTGATGTCGCCGACCGCGTACAGCCCCTCGATCGGCGCGCCGTCGTGGAGCACCCGCATGTGCTCGTCGACCGGCAGGGTGCGGGTGCCGGGGTCCAGCCCGAAACTCTCCAGCCCGATGTCGGCCAGGTTCGGTTTGCGCCCCGCCGCGACGAGCAGCTTCTCGCCGGTGACGGTGGAGCCGTCGGCCAGCGTGAGCTGCACGCCGTCGCCGTCGCCGTCGCCGTCAGCCGCAACGCGCTGCGCGCCGATGCCCTGACGTACGTCGATCCCCTCACGAGCGAAGACCTCGGCGATCACCTGCGCTGCCGCCGGTTCTTCGGGCATCAGGATGCGCGGCGCGGCCTCCACGACGGTGACCCGGGTGCCGAACCGGGCGAAGGCCTGGGCCAGCTCACAGCCGATCGCCCCGCCACCCAGCACGATCATCGACGCGGGCGCCCGCCGCGCCTTGACCGCCTCCCGGTTCGTCCACACCGGCCCATCCGGGCCCGTGCCGCTGGCCCGTAGCTCGGCCAGCCCGTCGATCGGGGGCATCGCCGGAGCGGTGCCGGTAGCCACGGCCACGCGGGGCGCGCGGAAGGTCTGCTCCCCCACCGTGACGAGCAGCCGGCCGTCTCCGTCCCGGCCGGCCAGGCGCCCGGCGCCGCGCACGAAAGTGGCGCCGGCGTGCTCCAGCCGCTCGACCGCCACCCGGTCGTCCCAGTTGTCGGTGGCCTCCTCGCGGATGCGCCGGGCCACCGGGGCGAAGTCCGGCTGCACGCTCACGCGCCCCGAGAAGCCGTCCACGCGCCGCGCCTCGGCGAGCAGTTCGGCGCCGCGCAGCATCATCTTCGACGGGATGCACCCGTAGTACGGGCACTCGCCGCCGACCAGCCCCGGATCGATGCCCAGCACGGAGCCGCCGGATTCGGCGACGCGTTCGGCAAGCTCCTCGCCACCCGGGCCGAGGCCGAGCACGATCAGGTCGAAGTCCGTCACAGCCATTGGGGAACCGTACGGGTGACCGCGCCCGCGCAGAAAGGCCGTGCAGCCCCGCGCGAAGGGCTGTGCAGAATGGAGGCGTGCCGTCCGACGCCCTCCCCGACCCGACCGCGACCCGTGCGGACTCGTTCTTCGCCGCCGTGGGCGGGGAGGAGACGTTCCGGCGGCTGGTCGACGCGTTCTACGCCGGCGTGGCTGAGGACCCGGTGCTGCGCCCGCTGTATCCCGAGGAGGATCTCGGGCCGGCCGCTGAGCGGCTGCGGATGTTCCTGGTCCAGTACTGGGGCGGGCCGACGACGTATTCGCAGCAGCGCGGGCACCCCCGGCTGCGAATGCGGCACGCACCCTTCACCGTCGGCACGGCGCAGCGCGACGCGTGGCTGCGGCACATGCGGGCGGCGCTGGATTCCCTCGAGCTGCCCGCGGCCTATGACCAGACGATCTGGAGCTACCTGCTCAACGCGGCGGAGTCGATGCGCAACGTCGCCGACTGAGAATCCTCGCCCAGGCGAGGCTCGCCGCAACGCCGATCGAGATGTGTGCCGGGGCGCCGGATCAGGCACAATGGAAGTCGTGACCAAAAGCGCTTACAGCCGCCCTTGGTGGGCCAACGCCGTCTTCTACCAGGTCTACCCGCGCAGCTTCGCCGACGGCAACGGCGACGGCACCGGTGACCTGATCGGCCTGCGTTCCCGGCTGGACTACCTCCAGCGCCTCGGCGTCGACGCGCTGTGGCTGTCGCCGTTCTACCGCTCCCCCATGGCCGACGGCGGGTACGACATCTGCGATCCGTGCGATGTGGACCCGCTGTTCGGCACGCTGGCCGACTTCGACGCCGTGCTGGCCGACGCCCACGCCCGCGACATCCGGGTGACCGTCGACCTCGTCCCCAACCACTTCTCCGATCAGCACCCGTGGTTCCAGGCCGCCCTCGCGGCCGGCCCCGGCTCCCCCGAGCGGGCGCGGTTCATCTTCCGCCCGGGCAAGGGCCCCGACGGTTCCGAGCCGCCGAACAACTGGCCGTCGGTGTTCGGCGGATCGGCCTGGACGCGAGTCGCCGATCAGGCACCAGATGGGCAGAGCCAGGACGGCGAGTGGTACCTGCACCTGTTCGCGCCGGAGCAGCCGGACCTCGACTGGCGCAACGCCGAGGTGCAGGCCGAGTTCGAGCGGATCCTGCGGTTCTGGCTCGACCGCGGTGTGGACGGCTTCCGCATCGACGTGGCGCACGGCATGGCCAAGCCCGAGGGGCTGCCGGACGTCGACCTCTCCGTCATCCCCAGCCGCGAGGAGGGGGCGACGATGCCGTCCCTGGACGACATCCGCTGGGACCGCGACGAGGTGCACGAGTACCACCGGATGTTCCGGCGGGTGCTCGACTCCTACCCCGGCGACCGGATGGCCGTCGGTGAGGCGTGGGTACCCGATTCGAAGCGGCTGGCCCGCTACGTCCGCCCCGACGAGCTCAACCTCACCTTCAACTTCGAACTTGTCGAGGCGGCGTGGGGTGCCAAGACGTTCGGCGACGCGATCGACCGCTCGCTGGACGCGATGTCCGAAGTCGGTGCGCCGTGCACCTGGGTGCTGGCCAACCACGACGTGGATCGCGCCGCGACGCGCTACGGCGGCGGGGCGGTGGGGGTGGCGCGGGCACGGGCGGCCGCGCTCGTGCAGCTGTCCCTGCCGGGGGCGGCCTTCGTCTACAACGGCGACGAGCTCGGCCTGTCCAACGTCGAGCTGCCGGAGTGGGCGCTGCAGGATCCGACCTGGGAGCGCAGCGGCCACACCGAGCGCGGCCGCGACGGCGAGCGGGTGCCGCTGCCGTGGTCCGGCTCGCAGCCGCCCTTCGGCTTCAGCACGGCGCCGTCGACGTGGCTGCCGATGCCTCCGGAGTGGGCGCCGCTGACGGTCGCGGCGCAGGAGGCGGACGAGGACTCCACACTGCACCTGTACCGCCGCGTCCTGGACCTGCGGGCAGCCACCCCCGACCTGACCGGCGGCGACTTCGAGTGGCTGGACTCGCCGGCCGGTTGCCTGTCGTACCGCCGCGGCTCGGTCACCGTACTGCTCAACGCCGGCGAGATCGCGGTGCCACTGCCCGACGGCGAGGTGCTGCTTGCCTCCGGGCCGCTGGCCGGTGCCGCGCTGCCCGTCGACACCGCAGTGTGGCTACGCAGCTGACCCAGATCGTCACGAGAAGGGGATCCAGGCCTGCCGGGCTAGGCTGGTCTGGTCGCTGACGCGCAGCCCGGCGTCGGAGAGCGTCCAGATGTCGCCGGCGATCACGAGGCTGCGCTCGATGCCCGGCCCCGGGTAGCCGGTGCCCGCCATTGCCGGGTTGCTGATCGTGCCGACGGTGTCGAGGCCGTCACCCCGGATCTTGATGACGAGCACCTTGCCGGATTCCGCCGCCTGCCACGACTGGATCGGCACGACCAGCAGGCCGGACGACGGCCAGTAGAGAAACGCATGTGGATCGAGGCGCTGCTCGCCCGGCGCGTCGCTGCGCACCACATGGGCCAGGCGGCGCGGCGCGGCCGGCTTGCTCACGTCGAACAGGGAGACCTGCATGCCGGCTACCCGGCCTTGCGCATTGGCCTCCTGCCCGACGCCGACCAGGCGTCCGTCGCCGACCGGGTGCAGGTAGTCCGAGTAACCGGTGATCGTCAGCTCGCCGACCGCACGAGGTGCAGACGGATCGGACAGGTCGACCACGAAGAGGGGGTCGGTCTGCCTAAATGTGACGACATAGCCGAGCGGCCCGAGGAACCGGACCGCGTAGATCTGCTCCCCCTTGCCCAGTCCGCCGACCTGCCCGGTCACCTTCAACGTCGCCGCGTCGAGCACGTAGACGGCCGTCGCGGTGTTCCCGGTCCGTTGACCGGACGTCGTCGCGATGCGGAGATGGCCGTCGTAGTCGGACAACGAGTACTGGCTCAACAGCCGGCCGGGGACGCTCCCCGAACCGAGATAGGTCGGGCGAGAGTCGCCGGTGATGTCGAAGCGGTGGATCTCGGTCTGCTCCGAGTTCGCGGACGAGGCTTTGCAGCGTCCGAAGCAGCTCCACCAGCTCGGGTTGCTCGCGACATACAGGCTGCCGGACGTGGCGTACACCGTGTCACCGTCGGCGGCGAGGCTCAACGGCTGGGTGTCGCCCAGCCCCTTGGCGAGATCGATCGTGTAGATCGTCAGCATCGCTGCGCCGGTGTAGTCCACAGGATGGCTCACCCGCTGACACGGCACGGTGTGCTTCGTGGTGGCGCCGCCGGTCGTCACCTCGTAGCCGGGCAGCCAGGCATCCAGCGGCGACTTCTCCACGGCGGCCCGGTTCCGCGCCACGCGTTGCGCATCACTGGCGGCCGGGCGCCGCTCGTCGGGGAAGCTGATCTTCGGGCTGCTGGTGACCACGAGCCGGACCGTGGATCCGGTCATGCGGGCATCGACGTAACCGCCGGTGGGGCGGAAGGTGCCCAGCACGGTCGGCTGACCGGCGAGGTCGACCAGGATGTAGGCCGACGACGTGCTGCCCGGCACACCGATCGGCCCACCGCTCGGGCCGGCGACCGAGCCGCCGAACCGGCCGCCTACGGACGGGATCGGGCCGTAGCCGTAGCTGTATCCGGAGCCGGAGTCGAGCACGACGAGCGCGCGGTCGCCCGCAACGAGCAGCTGCGCCGATTGCCAGTTCGCGTACAGCGTGAGATCCAGCGAGCCGGTGACCTTGCGGGTTGCCGTGTCGGTCACCCGCAACACGCCGGCGGTCACCGTGACGACCCGGGTGCCGTCGGTCTTCACGATGTCCGGCTCGTCGACGCCCGCCTCATGGACGTTCGTCGTCGAATGCTCGACCGGTGCCGGCGCGGCCGCGGCACTAGATGGCATTGGGGGCCCGGCAGGCAGCGCCGCGTTATAGGTGAAGGAAGGCTGTTGCACGGGCAGGCCGTACGGGCCGACGTGCGCTGCCGTATGGGCACGCAGCCCGGCGAGCATGTCTGCGCAGCTGTCATACGCGGCCAGCGCCATGGCTGCCGGCCGGGGGCCGATGAGCGGGCCGGGCAACACGCCGGGTCCGGGCTGATGCTGCACCGGCACCGACCCGCCGAGCGTCACGACGAGGACGACCACCGCGGCGCCCACGGCCAGGCTGAGGCTGCCGACCCACCTCCTGGGCGGGCGGTGCAGCAGCCGAACGGGGCGCGGCACACGCGCGGCGCGGTGGATGCCGGCCAGCATCTCCTCCCCTGCGGGAGACGCTGCCCAGCCCTCGTCGGCCGCGGTGTGCGGGCGGGCCGCGGCGAGCCACCTTTCGACGTCGTCAGCCACGGAGTGCCTCCGCCAGTTGGCCGGCCGGGTCGGGGCCGCGATATCCGGCTGATCGCAGGTGGTCGGCGAGGCGCCTGCGGGCGCGGTGCAGCCGCACGCCGTAGGCGGTCGCCGAGCAGCCGAGCGCTCCAGCGGCCTCCGCGGTGCTCAGGCCGTACCACCCGCTCAGGGTGAGCACCTCGCGGTCGGCGGCGGAGAGTGCCGCCAGGGTCCTGGCGAACGCGTGCTTCAAATCCGCCAGATCGGTGTCCTCCGCGGTGCCGGCGTCGTCGGCCAGCTTCGCCACGAGCTGGTCCTGCCGGCGCAGGCTGCGGTACTTGTTCGCGAGCACGCGCCGCGCCGTTGCGAACAGCCACCCCGCGGGCGGTTCGGGCACGGACGCCGCCTTACGGAAGGCGATCACGAATACCTCCTGCAGCACGTCTTGCGCGGTCTCCGGGTCGGTGCGGTGGAGCAGATACGCGAAGACGCGGTCGCCGTAGGCCCGGAACCATGCGTCGAGCGCGGACCGCCGCTCGGCGTCATCCACGCCAGGCCTCCCTCGCCGCCGGTGAGCGCGTCACCTGGTACATGTCGGCAGGAGCGCGCT
>JAVHVL010000121.1:0-2729 GCA_032160565.1 Pseudonocardiales bacterium
GCCCAGTACTGCCAGCCGACCATGAAATCGTCCGCGGCGCCGATCACCCGGCGCAGCGTGTCGAGGTCGTCGGTCGCGCCGAACTCCGTTACGAGCTGCGTGTCGCCGGTCGTCTCCGAGCGCGTCAGCGCGTTCTGGTACGGCAGCGACTCCTCGGTCTGACACGCCTGGCCGCCACCGCCGCCGCTGCCGCTCACGTCGCCGACCAGGCAGTAGTTGTGCCAGCTCATGCCCAGGCGGCTGTCGTCGAACTTCGGCAGCTGCGTGTCGGCCCCGTCGTTGAAGATCGCCTGCGGCTCGTAGAACGCGAGGTGGCGCGAGTCGCCGCGGCGCAGGCCCTTGATCGCCGCGCGCCAGAAGTCGGCGTAGACGCCTTGGTCGAACACCGGGCAGCCGGCGGGGTTCGCGCATTGCTGCCAGCCCGTGCCTGGCCAGGGCTCGTTCATCAGGTCGTAGCCGAGGATCTTGTGGTCGCCCTCGAAGCGTGAGGCGACATGCCCCCAAGCGGCTGCATAGCGGTCGACGAGGCCCACGTCACCAGGGCCCTTCGCGTTGGCCCAGAAGTTGTCGAACGCCCGGTTCACCGCGGGCTGGGCGAGGTAGTTGCCGGGGAAGCCGGCCTGCGGCTGAGCCGGCAGCCCGTCGTCCAGCACCGCCCAGTCCGGCCAGCCCTCGCCCTGGAAGCGCTCGTTGTACATGTCCTGGTGGAAGTCGAGCAGCGGCGCGATCCCGTGCTTCTCGAGCAGCGTGGCCGTCTGCGCGATCTTGGCCAGGTAGGCGTCGTCGTAGACGCCCGGCTGTGGCTCGACCGCCTTGTAGATGACCCCCAGCCGCACGCTGTTGAAACCCTCGCGCGCCAGGAAGGCCGCATCGTCCTCGCCGAACCCGGTGACCGACGGCTCGTACGGCGCGAGCTTGTAGACGAGGTTGACGCCGTGGCTCGTGAACACGCGCCCCTCGGCATCGGTGATGAAGCGCCCGGCGTGCCCGAACGGCGGCTGTGGCGCAGCCACAGCCGTTGGGCAGACGGCAAGTGCCGCGCACAGGAACGCACACCCCCCGGTGACTGCCCGTCCAACCATCGGCGGTAGGCTGCCACACCTTGCCGCTCGGGACTTTCATCTCGGTTGGCCGTTCCCTCGGCACAGCCGTCGATCGGGTTCGGCTCGCGGAGCGGCTGGGCTACCACTCGGTCTTCACGACACACCTTGCGGGCCGTGACTCGCTGACCGTGCTCGCGGCCTACGGCGCGGCAACCGAGTCGATCCGGGTCGGCACGGGCGTGCTGCCGATCTACTCGCGTACACCGGTCGCGACCGCACAGCAGGCGGCGACCATCGACGAGATCGCCGGCGGGCGGCTGATCCTCGGCCTTGGCGTGTCGCACCAGGTGACGGTGGAGAACTGGTACGGCAGCCACATCGGCAAGCCCGTCAAGGAGATGCGCGAGTACGTGGCAGCGCTGCGGGCGATGTTCAACCGCCAGGACCCGCCGGAGTCCGAGCGCTTCCCGACGCGCTTCCGCTTCCTCGGCATGGAGCCGCGGGCCGACCTGCCGATCTACGTCGGGGGACTGTCTCCCCACATGCTCGAGCTGGCCGGCGAGGTGGCCGACGGAGTGGTCCTCTGGCTCACCAACCCCGGCTACATCCGCGACGTGGTCGTGCCGCACGTGCGCGAGGGACGGCGGCGGGCGGGGAAGGAGCTGGGCGGCTTCGACATCGTGGCCGCCATTCCGACCGCGGTGACCGAGGAGGTCGACGGCGCGCGCGCGACGCTGCGCGCCGACCTGGCGCCCTACTTCCTGCTGCCCTTCTACCGCAGGATGATCGAGCGCTCGGGCTACGAGGCCGACGTCAAGCTGTTCGACGAGGCGATGGAGCGCGGCGATGCGAGCGCGGCGGCCATAGCAATCTCCGACGGCTTCCTCGAGCACCTCGCCGCTATAGGACCGCCCGACATCGCCGCGGCCGCGGTGGAGCGCTACCGCGACGCCGGCGCAACCTCACCCTGCATCGGCGCAATCCCCGGCACCGACTTCAACAGCGCGCTCGAGTCACTGGCCGAGCTGGCGCACGCCTGACGTTTGGTGATCACGCGACGCGGATATCGCGATCTCGCCGGGACCCGAGCCCTTGTTGCTGCCGTTGGGCGCTCAGCCCAGCGACGAGATCCGGAAGCGGCCGCCCTCGCGGACGAGCCTGATCACGTCGCTGGTGGCGACCTGACCCGTCGCACTCGTCCGGACCCGCGCCAGCGCGCTGTTCGCGCTCACCTCGATCGACTGGACCACGATGCGCGGCCTGTGCACGCCCTTGGCGCGCTCGCCCAGAACGGCCGGGCAGTCGGCGCCACCGGCCTGGCGGCGTGTGGAGGCCGCCAGAAGGTCGTCGCAGATCGTGTGGAAATCGTGTCGGCGAGTGGCGGTCTGGAGTCGCTGAATCACGTCCGCCACCTCCTTGGGAGGTCCCTGAATGGGCTTGGGAGCATTCCCTGCGCCGCCTCCACAACCGGCGGCGAGAAGGCAGATCGCCACCAGCCCAGGTCCCGTGCGCACAGGTCGAGACTATCCTCACGGGGGTGGAAGGCTCTGCACCCGATTCCGTGGGCACCGCCTCGAGCTGGCTTCGCTGCTATCGCTGCTGGTCCACCAACCTCGAGGCGCAGATTCACTACGAAGGCGTCCTGAAGATCGACGCGGCGACCGGAGAGGCCGCCGACCCGGTCGA
>JAVHVL010000150.1:0-3372 GCA_032160565.1 Pseudonocardiales bacterium
TCCTGGCGCGGCAGATAGATGCGGAACGTCGACCCCTTGCCAAGCGTCGAGTCGACGAAGACGAAGCCGTTGGTCTGCTTCACAATGCCGTAGACGGTCGAGAGGCCGAGGCCCGTGCCTTTGCCGACCTCCTTGGTGGTGAAGAACGGTTCGAACAGGCGAGCTTGCACTTGCGGCGACATGCCGGTTCCCGTATCGGTTACCGTGAGCACCACGTAAGGCCCCGGCGTCACAGAGCGCGTCTTCGCATCGCCCTCATCGAGTTCAACGTTCGCCGTCTCGATCGTCAACGTGCCGCCTTTCGGCATGGCGTCCCGTGCGTTCACTGCGAGGTTCATGACGATCTGCTCCACTTGCCCGCGATCGGCCTTTACCGGCGCCAGCCCGGGCTGGAGGCCCAGCACGACCGTGACGTCTTCCCCGATGAGGCGTTCGAGCATCGCCTGCATGTCGGCTGTGACCACGTTCAGGTCGAGCAAGACCGGCTCGATGATCTGCTTGCGGCTGAAGGCGAGCAACTGGCGCGTGAGCCCTGCGGCCCTCTCGCCCGCCTTCTGAATCTCTGCAATGTCGGCGTGACGCGGGTCGTTCGGAGGGAGATCGGCGAGCGACAGCTCGCAGAACCCCAGAATCACGGTCAGTAGGTTGTTGAAATCGTGCGCCACGCCCCCGGCGAGCCGTCCGATGGCTTCCATCTTTTGCGCCTGCTGAAACTGTTCCTCCAACGTGCGGCGCTCGGTGACGTCCTGTGCAATCCCGACGCCGCGCATCGGTTCGCCGTGCTCGCCGAGAAGGATACGCCCCGCGCCGCTCAGCCACCGCACCCGGCCATCAGGCGATATCGATCGGTGCTGTGTCGAGAAATCGGCGCCCACCTCGATGGCCTTCCCGATCGTCTCGAGCACGGACTCCCGATCGTCGGGATGAATGCGCTCGACAAACGCCTCGAAGGTCCCGCCAAAGGTTCCGGGCTGCAGGCCGTAATAGGCCTCGAGGGTCTCAGACCATCGGAGCACCCCGGTGGTGTAGTCCATGTCCCAGATCCCGATGTTGGCACTCTGCAGGGCAAACCGCATGCGCTCTTCCGCCGTCCGCAGTGCCTCGACGGCCTCATTCCGCTCGGTGATGTCCGTGCCAGAACTGAGCGTGCCGATAACATGCCCCGCGTCATCTCGCAGTACGGTGTTGCGCCACTCAATCAGCCGTTCGTCGCCAGCCTTGGTTACAACAGGGTTCTCAACTCGCGAAAGATCTCCGCCGATCAGGCTGTCCACTGTCTTTTCGAGGGCGTTCCTGAGCCGGGGCGGAAGGCACGTTTCGATCCAATTGCGCCCAAGCAACTCTTCTGCTGTCCATCCGAGGACGGAGCAGGCGTAGCTATTCACTAGCGTAATCCGCCCTTCGATGTCGAGCGCGAGCAGGATTACTGCGGCCGTGTCCAGGTATCGCTGCGCCCAGTCCCGCTCTCGCCGCAGCACTGCTTCCGCCTGCCTGCTCTCGGTCACATCACGGAAGTACCAGACGCGCCCGTAATATCGGCCATCGGGGGCCCGCATCGGAGCGGAATAGCGGTCGAAGATGCGACCGTCGGTCAGTTCGACTGCGTCGTGCGAGTCTTCGTCGTGGCGATCGTAAAGTTGTCGGACCCGTTCCATGAACCGATCGGGGTCCAGAAGTTTGTCGCTGACGGCCTGCAACAGGACCGTATCCGCTCTGGTCGAGAGGACGTCGTCGGAGATCCCCCACATTTGAGCAAAGCGCCCATTGAACGACAGCACCCGCGAGTGATCGTCGACCACGAGAATGCCATCCAGCGTCAGCTCGCGCTCGGTTGTCAACATCGTCTGCTGAAAGCGCAGTTCCTCGTCTGCCCGCTTGCGCTCGCTGATATCACGCGCCACTTTCGACACGCCTATGACCTCGCCGGTCGCATCCTTGATCGGTGACGCCGTGACGGAGACACTAACCAGCCGTCCGTCTTTGGTCTGGCGCAGTGTTTCAAAGTGCTCCACGCTTTCACTCCGCCTGATTTTTTCTAGGATGTGATGTTCTTCATCCTGGCGGTCGGCGGGAATCAGCCGTGTGATCGACGTACCCAACATCTCGGCGGCTGCATAGCCAAACACCTTTTCTGCACCCGTATTCCAACTGGTGATGATGCCGTCCAGGTCCTTGCCGATGATGGCGTCGAGCGAAGACTCCACAATCGCGACTAACCGCCTTGAGGCCCCTTCCGCCTGTCTGCGCTCTGTAACGTCGGTGATCACGACCACGACCAGCGCCACCGAGCCGTCGACCTGCGTTGGCTCGTATTTGACAGCGTAGTAGCAATCACCATCCGCCGTGGGCTTGCGCAATTCGTAGGCCACGCGTTCTCCGGCAAAGGCACGATCCAGCCGAGGACGAATCTGCTCCTCATAAACCCCGGCGAGCACATCCGGCAGGCGCTGACCCGCAATGGCCGACGACGGCAGGCCAAGAATCTCAGCGTACGTGCCGTTGGCATACACGTAGCGTCGTTCGAGGTCGACGACGACGAGGCCCACACGCGCGTTGTCGGTCACAATTCGTAGCCGCGCCTCGCTCTCGACCAGTTCGCGCGTCTGGCGGCGCAGTTCCAATTGCGCCATCACCTGCCGGCTCAAGACGCGCAACGACTCTTGCTGCGACGACGTCAGTTGTCGAGGGACACGGTCCATGACGCACAGCGCGCCGAGCGCGTGGCCTTCCGCTGTGAGGAGCGGCGCGCCGGCGTAGAAGCGAATGTGGGGATCGCCGGTAACGAGCGGGTTGTCTGCGAAGCGTTCGTCCTGCCCCGCGTCCGGTACGATGAACACGTCCCGCTGAACAATGACGTGCGCGCTAAATGAGACCTCACGCGGCGGTTCGGTGACCGATAGGCCGATCGTCGATTTGAACCATTGCCGCTGTTCATCGACGAACGAGATCAGCGAGATAGGGGTGTCGCAGATCTGTCCTGCCAGGGCGGTCAGGTCGTCCAGCGAGTGCTCCGGAAGCGTGTCGAGCAGGTCGTATCGTCGAAGCGCTTCGAGACGCCGCTCTTCATCGGTCGGTCGGAGCGGGGGCGTCATATGAGCATCTTCAAGCCAGCAGAATCCGCGCCGTTCTGCTGAGTCTGTCACTCTTTGGCCTTGACCAATGCGTCTATTGTGAATCGGTCATGCCAGGAGAGTCTGAGCCGCCGCTCGGCACCGCCTCCGTCCTTCGGTCGCCGAACCCGACGCGATCCAACTTCTTCGCTCTCCAGCTTGGCGCACCACTCCCAATTCGACCAACTCGAGTGGCCCATGCGACTATCGCTGACGGTGCGCGCGCTTCACACCGTGTTCGGCTGTTCGTGAAAACTCTGTT
>JAVHVL010000178.1:0-25304 GCA_032160565.1 Pseudonocardiales bacterium
ACGGCGTTCGCGCCCTGACCGCGGCTACTGAGCGGAAATGCAAGAGGCGCTTGTCGCAGTCGGCGGATCGGGCGGGAGCGTCGGTCGGCGTCGCCTCCAGCCGTTCGACGTCCGCCACGGCTTGCTGCGCGGGGACGAAGATGGACGAGGTCGTACCCCGTCATGGGTGAAGCCGTCTGAGCAGCGATGGCCTGAGGCCGGGCGAGCACTCGCACATCGGCATGTGCGGATGACTTCTCGTCGAGCAATCGAAGGCGCATGGTGATTCAGCTACGCGTCCTTGACGGCGCTCACAGCTGGCCGCGCGGATCGTCGGACACCGGAGCGGGTGCGGCCGTTACCCAGTCTCAGGTCCGGCCGACGGGGCTTGCTTCGGCCGCGACCTCGACGCTGCGCTGGGTGAGCGCTGGCAGAAGGGGGGAGCGCGCGAGGAGCACGGCTCCGGCGCCGATCGCGGCCGCGCCGAGGATGGCGGGCAGCAGCCACAGCCCGCTACGCGTCAGCTCGCCGTACACAAGCACCCCCCACAGGATGGACACGAGCGGGTCCATCAGGGTGAAGCCGGGCTGGGCGGCCAGCAGCGGCCCGGTGTGCAGGGCCCATTGCATGACCACCACGCCGGTGATCCCGACACCGACTGCAGCGTAGGTCTGCCAGGTGGTGAGCACGCCGGCGACGCCGTGATCGGACAGCTGCGCGGTCGTCTCCTTGATGAAGGATGCGGTGAGTCCGAAGCTGGCGCCCGCAGCCGCACCGAGGCACGCGGTGCGCCACATCGCCGGCCCGCGTTGGGCCGCGAGTAGGAGCACGACGATGAACGCGGCGGTGCCGCCGCCGGCAACGGCGTAGAGCCCGTGGCTGACACCGGACTCGTTGCCAGGCCGGGGATTCAGGGCGGCAATGAGCACGATCATGCCCGCCGTCATCGCCCAGATGCCCGTCCACTCCGATCGGCCGACCTCGACGCGGAAGACGTGCGAAGCGACGAGCAGGGTGAGCGGCACCTCGAGAGTGATGACGGTTTCTACGGTGGAGAGCTGGCCGAAGTGCAACGCGACGGCCTGCAACAGGAACGAGGCGACCATGCCCCCGAAGCCCAGCAGCCAGGTCGTGCGCCGTAGGAGATCACGTAGTACGGCAGCGCCGAACGGCCGGCGGAGCTCTTGCTGGACGCTCGCCTTGCGCTGCATCACGTTGGCCAGCGCGTTCCCTCCCGCCGCGGCCGCTGCGCACACGAAGCTCAGGGCGGCGCCCGATCCGATTCCCGACACGATGTAGCGAACGCTGGGCACGCGGCCCTGCTTCCCTCCGCACAGGTGCGCCGGAAGGCCCTACCCATCTGAGTGATGTGGGGCGACCGCTTGTCGACCAGCATTGCAGAGAACCCCGCAGCCTCCGAGCACTCGCGCCACCACCCACGACATGCTGGGAGCAGCGCAATGCGCAATGAACCTCAACCGGCACCGCGACCTCGCCGTGTCGTTACCGGCCGTGCGTTCGGAATGCTGAGACCAGCCACGGCGAGCGAGCGCAGCTGATGGTCCTGCGATGGCTCGGCTTCGTTGCCGGCATTGCCGTGGTGGCCGGCACCGCGGCCAGCGTTGTAGGCACGTTGGTCTTGCCGCGCGGCATCCATTCGCATATCTCACGCGCTACGGAGCGTGCCGTCGACGCATGCTTTGCGTTGATCATCAAGCCGGCTCGGACCTACGTGCGACGAGATCGGATCCTCGCCTGGCAGGGGCCGGCCACGCTGCTGCTGCGACTGGGCGTATGGATCGGCCTGCTGGTGTGCGGCTACACGCTGATACTCCTGCCGCTCGTTTCCGGTCATGTCTTACACGGATTGACCGAAGCCGGCTCCTCGATATTCACCCTCGGCTATTCCCCACCGAGCAATACGACGAGCACCTTCGTCGACTATGTCGCCGCCTTCACGGGCTTGGTGGTCGTGGGGCTGCAGATCGGCTACCTGCCCACGCTGTATTCCGCGTTCAACCGGCGTGAGACCGAGGTGACGCTGCTGGTATCGCGGGGCGGCGTGCCGCCCTGGGGACCGGAGATCCTGGCCCGGACGCGGTGGGGAATCTACGACGGCGACACCCGCCCGGTGCTGAACGAACTGTTCGATCGATGGGAGCGCTGGTCCGCTGAGGTTGCCGAGTCGCACACGACCTACCTCACCCTGGTGCGATTGCGCTCGCCCCGACCGCTGACGCATTGGCTCACATCCAGCGTTGCCGTGATGGATGCCGCTGCGCTGCACCTGTCGCTCGCGCCGGACCTGGAGCCGAAGGTCGCCGCCCGGCTCTGCCTTCGGATGGGCTTTACCGCACTACGTCAGATCGCGGCAACGATGCGCCTCCCGGTCGATGAGGACCCGAACCCCGACGAACCGATTTCGGTCACGTATGGCCAATTTGCCTCGGCCGTGGAGATGCTGCGGTCCGTGAACTACCCCATCCAGGTGTCGACCGAGGACGCATGGCCGAACTTCAGGGGATGGCGCGTGAACTACGAGGCGGTGGCGTATGCCCTGGCGTACGCGCTCGATGCTCCTCCGGCGCTGTGGAGCGGAACCCGCCGATGGCCGTTCGAGCCGATCAGCCCGACCCGGCCCGTGACGCGACAAGCCAGTGATGCCCGCCCGCGAGCGAGAAGGCAGGACCAGAGCTAGTGCCGCCGGTTGGGGTAGGCCGGATCTCGCGCGTTACCAGCGCAGCTTCAGATTTCGATGCGCAACTGCGTTCCCGGCGCGGCTGCTCGCGATCGCGACGAGAATGGCCGCGACGGCAACCTCGCACAGCACGGTGAGGACCGTCCCGACATGGAACAGGTGGCGGCCGATAAGGCTGCCCAGCAGCGATCCGATCCACCCGATGACGATGGTGCTGAAGATGCCGATTTCCTGCCTGCCCGGCAGCACGAGTCGGGCGAGGCCACCGATGATCGCCCCGACGAGGGCCGCACTGATCAGTAGCCACAATGCCCATCCGACGATCGGCAGGACGACGAGTAGCACGAGCAGCACCACGATCAGAACGACCATGCCCCCACGGTACCCACAGCCGGCGATCCACATGCGGCGTCGGTCCGGGTACGGGCCCCGACCCGGGGACCGGGAGCCGGCGCGGTAACGGCTCCTTGACCGCGCGGGTGATTGGCCATACCGTCCGCCCGGGAGGGCAAAATGGATCATGACCACAAGCAGGTCACTGTGGGCGTCTCGGCGGCCACACCGGAACACGCCCAGGCGGACCACCAAGTCACGTCGCAACCTGCGACCCGTGTTGCCGTGGCAGGCCTCGGCCGCGGATCGTCCGGCTCCCTCGGCGACTACGTGCAGCCCTCGCTCCGGGTAGGCGCGGCAGGCGACCCGTGCGAGGTCGAAGCGGAGGAGAACGCCCGCGAGATCGTCGGAGCGCTGCGGCGGCGATCCACGACGCCGGCACCGATCCAGAGCGGTACGGATACCGCAGTCGTGGCGCGCCTGCGTCGAACGTCCAACTCCGTAGGCGCCGAAGGCGGCGCGCTCGATCCCGCGACCGAGCGGGCGTTGCAGTCCGCTCGCGGCGCTGGTCGGCCATTGACCGAGTCGATTCGCCGGCAGCTGGAGCCGATCATGGGCGCCGACCTGTCCGGCGTGCGCCTGCACGAGGGTGAGGTGTCCCGGCGCCTGAACGACGAGATCCAGGCCCGTGCTTTCACGATCGGAGCGGACATCTTCTTCCGCGACGGCGTGCCCAGCCAGGGCAACACCGATGGTGATCACCTGCTCGCCCACGAACTCACGCATACCGTGCAGCAGTCCGCGGTGCCGGCGCTGCGCCGCATGGCGACGGGCGGCATCGTCCAGCGCGCCCCGGGCGACGACAAGATGCCGCAGGCGGGTACCGCCTACGACCTTGCGACCGCACGGTCGAAGCTGATGGGCGCCCACCACAGCGTGAAGGCCCAGCCCAATCGGAAAGGCATCGCCAAGGCGTGGGGGATGTACATCTTCACGAACTTCAAGCTCGGTGGCGAGATCAAGGCAGGCAAGGTCCGCGACACGTACAAGAGTTCCTTCGACAAGGGGCACGACGACGAGTTCTCGGTGAGCCAGGAAGTCGACGGCGTACCCGAGATAGTGATCCACGCGCACATGGACAAGGACGGCAAGGCCAAGGGCGGCAACGCTGTCCACTGGAAGTGGGCGGACAACGAGTTCGGCGAGTCACACGAGATGCCGTCGGCCGCGGTGCAGGACTACCTCGACCAGGTCAAGGCCAAGGAGCACTGGAAGGATACCGGCATGTTCAACGACTGGATGAAGACCTTCGGGGACCTCTGATGCACGAGGACGAGCAGGACGCGTCGGTGCGCGCCACTGCGGAGTCGATCCGCGATGCCGTCGCGGAGGTGACGAAGGCCAAGCACTGGACCCTCGAGCAGCTGCCCGAGAAACTGATCTGGACGACCGTGGTGCCGGGTAACGCAGAGACCTACCGCTGCTACCTCCAGATCGATCCCGAGCTGGGCCAACTGGTCTTCTACGGTGTGCTGCCATTCGCCGTCCCCCCCGAGTCGCGGCTGGAGGCCGCAGCCGCGGTCGCGGCGATCAACTACGGCCTTGCGGTCGGGAAGTTCGAGCTCGACCTCACCGACGGTGAGCTCAGGTTCTCCACCGGTATCGACGTGCACGGCACGCGGCTCGACCCGATCGTTCTCGACACGATGCTCACGAGCGCGGTCGAGATGCTTGACGCCTACACCCCGAAGCTGCGCGAGCGGATCCCCCTCCCGTCCGGGATCTGACGGGTCTGCGCAAGATCGTTCGGACCCGGCCGATGCACGCTGCGCCCCGCTGGTACTACGACCGACATCGCATGTTGTAGCCGAGCACCTACTGATCACCGCGCATGGTCAGGGCAGGTTGGGAACGACGGTGGCGATCCAGGAAGCGATGTTGTCGGTGCGTGCCGTCGTCTCGGGGGTGCTGTGGGGACAGCTCGGTCCGTTGCTCTCCACCGATACCAGCAACGGCGCGGAACCGGCTGGGGTCGTGAAATACGGTGCGCCGGAGTCATACAGGCACGCGCTCGTGCTGGTCGAGGGTGAGTAGCCGACGACGTAAACGTAACTGGTCTTGATCGTCTTGATCTTGAGCTGGCCGATGTTGAGAACGGTCGATGGCGCCGGGTTGACGTCGTTCGTTGCGCCCCAGCCGGCCAACGTCAGCACGGACCCCAGCACAGGCTTGGTACGAGCGATCTTGAGCGGCGCTATGTCCGTGACCGGCCCGGAGAGTTGGGCCAGGGCAACGTCGGTCGAGCTGGACTGCCGCACGGTGACGACGGAGCGCGACTGGCCAGCGGAGACCGAGAGATCATTGGTACCCAGCGTGGCCGTAGTGGGGTACGGCACCGGGCCGCTGACCGGGTTGCGGTTGACATCATGGAAGCAGTGCCCAGCAGTGATGATCCAGGTCGACGAGATCAGCGCCCCGGAACAGGCACTGTCGTAGAACGTTCCGTCGGGGCGGGGAATGTGGGACATCACCAACCGCACCGCGAACGCGTCCTGCCCCGTCGCGGCCGGGTTTCCGTTCGCCACCGCAAGGGCGGGGGCGGCGGAGACGATCCCAGCGACGGACAACGACACCATGGCGACAGCCAGCGTCGACAACACCCGGCGAACCTTCACCTTTGCTCCCCCCAACCGACCAAACCACCACAGGCTAACTCTCCGGAGTCAACCTGCGCTGACCACAGCTCTGCCGCTACGCCGTGGCGGCCTGGAGGATGTCGCGCATCAGGTCGAGTTCGGTGTCGTACACGTGCGCCGACTTGACCGTCATCGTCAGCGAGCCGACGCAAGCCCCGACCTCGCCGGCCACCTGCTGTTGCAGTGCGGCGAGCTCTACGAGGTTGGCGTAGCCCTTGGTGCCGAAGTCGATGCCGTGCGCGTACACGCCGAGGTGCAGGGCACTGTCCGCGAGCCAGAAGTCGAGCAGGCTGACGCACGGCACGTATCTCGTGTCGGTCAGCGGCTGGAACGTCGTGATCGTCGCATCCCGCACGTCCGGGTCGGTCCCTAGCTTGTCGACCACCCAGGCGATCTGGTCGCGCCCCGTGCGGCCGTAGTCGTAGAGGCGGGTGGCGTAGCTGTCGGCGTCGCCGAGAGCGGGCACGCGTGCGTGGTCGGTGAAATTCGCGTGCATCCAGGCCAGCCGATCCGGGTCGGCGTGCCGGGCGATGATCGGATCGTCCGCGGACGGGGCGTCGATCTCGAGCGTGCAGCGCAGAATCTCGCGCAGCGGCAGGCCATCCCACCGTCCGGGGGCACCGTCACGAAGGACCTGTTCGGCCACCGCGAGCCAGGCCTGCCCGACGGTGGTGGCGCGTACCCATGCGGGGCGGTTGCGGGATGTCTGCACGCGCTGGACGCTACGCGCCGGGATGCGGCGCGGGCGCTGCCACGGCCGCCGGGACGGTTGATGCGGCGACTCTTGATCCGGACGGGCCGGCGCCCGCAAGCCCGGGCGCCGCGAAGAATGTACAAGGGCCGGCCATCGCCAGGATCGCCGCCGCCCGGGCGGCGGATGAGCAGTGCGAGAGGAACCGGCCTCCTACGCGCGTCATGAACCGACCCTCCTCCCGAGCAAAGCCCGGGGCAAGATGCCGGCGTGCGGTCGAGGTCGGATGATGGGGGCATGACCGAGCCGTTCGACCTGGAGCGGTTCGTCGCTGCCCAGGATGCGGGCGGGACGTACCAGCGCGCGCTGAGCGAGATCCGCCATGGGCGCAAGAGCAGTCATTGGATGTGGTTCGTCTTCCCGCAGATCGCGGGGCTGGGGTACAGCGCCACGTCTCAGCGGTACGCCATCGCGGGGCTGGACGAAGCGCGCGCCTACCTCGACCATCCGGTGCTCGGCCCACGGTTGGTGGAGTGCGCCGCAGCCCTGACGACAACCGGCGAACGGTCCGCGACGGAGATCTTCGGCGAGGTCGACGCCCAGAAGCTGCGCTCGTCCATGACGCTGTTCAGCCGTGCAGCGCCGGACGAGCCCGTGTTCGCCCGCGTGCTCGACCGCTACTTCGGCCGGGAGGCCGACCCCGAGACCGAGCGTCGGCTCCCGACGCCCTAGCGGGGTGCGCGCCTCGTCAGCTGGCTCTGTCGCTGGTCAGCTGACGGGCAGCGAGTAGCGGAAGGCGTTGCCGGATCCCGTCGTCGCTTGCCGGCGAAGCGCCGTTCAGCGCGTCGGCAGCGTGTACGCCGTTCGGGGCGGCGTGCAGGGGCGCAGGATTGGGGAAGAACTGGGGCCCGCTGACCTCCTCGTCGTAGTAGCGGTGGAACACCGGTGTCAGGGACCCGGAGATCGGCGGGACGATCCAGCTCCAGTCCGCGGGGCACTCACGCCCGGCCTTCTCTTCTCGGGCGACGTGTTGGAGGAACCGTTGCGACTCGGTGTGGTGGTCGGCGATGGTGACTTCGGCCGCGTCGAACGAATGCAGGACGGCTCGGTTGATCTCGATGACGGCGCGATCGCGCCAGAGGGTCTGCTCGTTGGACGTGTCGAGGCCGATGAGATCGGCGACGACTTTGCTCAGGTTGTATCGGTCGCGATCGACAAGGTTGCGTGCGCCGATCTCGGTGCCCATGTACCAGCCGTTGAACGGGGCGGCCGGGTAGGAGATGCCGCCGATGCGCAGCGTCATGTTGCTGATCGCCGGCACCGCATGCCACTTCAGCCCCAGTCCGGCGAACCAACGGAAATCCGGGTGTGACAGCGGTACTTCGAGGACGTCGTCGGCTGCGAGGGGATACATCGTCGGCGCCTGATCGCCCGACTGGATCACCAGGGGCAGCACGTCGAAGGCGGTGCGCTCACGGGGTGGTTGCCACCCCATCGCGCGGACGGAGGCGGTGAACCCGAGATATCTCGGATCGCCGAGCACGCTGCCGTCGGGCTGAGGGTATCCGGCGTAGCGGATGAGTTGCTCGTTCCAGATCCGTGGTCCGGGGCGGCCGGGCCGGTCGGGCGCGAAGATGGTGACGACGGGTCGGATCTTTCCGCCATTGGCCGCTATCCGCAGGTGTTTGCGGCATTCTCTGGCGACGGAGTCGGCGTCTCGCGTACGGCGTAGGTCGCGGACGTGCAGGCTGTTCCAGTACAGCCGGCCGATGCACCGCGCACTGTTGCGCCACGCCACGCGGGCCCCCCAGGCAAGTTCCGTGCTGCTGTGCTCGTACGTGCCCGTCTCCGCGATGGACGTGGCCACTTGCGCCTTCCGCGCGACTCGGTCGCCGGCTTCGGGATTCTCCGAGTGGAACTGCTCGATGAAATCGAGCGCCTCGAGGACATTGATCTCGTGCGGATCGGGCAAGCGCGGAGCCATCGAGTCTGCGGGGGCTCGGTGCGTTACTGGGCAGCCTTCGGGGGAGGCTGAGGGCATCGGAACACCAATCGTTGCTGTGGAGTCGTCCGGCTAATGGGCTGCGGTCAGGTTCGAGCGGGCACGCATGCGCTCTAGCTCGCCATCTCGAAACGGTCGAAGTGGATCTTGCCCAGCGGCACGCCGCAATCGGCCAGTTCGGCGACGGTCACGGCGATCATCGAATCCGGTCCGGCGACGAGTACGTCGACTCCGAGCGTCGCCCAATCCCGCAGTCTCGGGACGAGATCTTCGACGCGGCCGTGATACCCCTCGGACGTCGGGTCGTCGGAAAGCACGGCGTGCACCTCGGCGTTGAGCCAGTACCCGCCCGCGTGGATCAGCTTGGACATCCGCTCTACAGAGTAGGTGTCGCCGCGGGTACGGCCGCCGACGAAGGTGTAGAGGCGTGGTGGCTGCACCCAGCCCAGGACGGACTCGACGACAGCGGTGATCGGTGCGGCGCCGGTGCCCGACGCGACGCACAGCAATCCGCCGGGGGCTGTCCCCGGTTCGACGACGAGGTCGTTGCCGCGCGGCGGGCCGAGGGTGAGGCGATCGCCGACATGCGAATGTGCGACGAGGGCGGCTGAGACACCGGACCCACCGATGGCGCGGACCTGGATGTCGAAGGTGTTGTCGTTTCGAGGTGCGCTGGCAATTGACATCGAGCGCCACTGCCGGCGGTGCGCGGGAAGCTCCAGCGTCAGGTATTGGCCGGCCTTATAGGGATAGGGAGCATCGGGTTGAATCCGCACCACCGCGAAGTCGGGCGAGACGCGCTGGTGCTCCACTATTTGCGCACCCCAGGAGGCGGGCTCCGACGAATGCCGCATGGCGCCGTCGATCATCGTCGACGCAAGTCTGGTGTAACTGCCGACGATGGCCGCCTCGTGCGCGTCGGTCCATCTGGCGCCGGCGAGTCGCTTCCAGGCGCTGACCATCGCCGCGCCCGCGACTTCGTAGTGGCGTGGCTCGACGTTGAACTTGCGGTGGTCGTCACCGAGCTGCTCGAGATGCGCAGCCAACCCGGCCGGGTCGTCAGCCACGATCCACTGCACGACCGCGCGGCCGAACTCTTGACGCTGCCGGGTCATGCTCGACGGGAACATCATCGGCGCCTCATCCAGCCGGAAGAACAGCTCCGCGTAGAAGTCCGCCACCAACCGGTCGGCCCTGTCACTCACGAACGAGAACGCTTCCCGCACGAGCTCAGGATCGAAGTCGGTCTGTCCTACTGGAAACAGCGGTTCCGGCGCAGGCGGCGGAGCTTGCGGCACGTAGAACTCAGGCAAGTCCGGCGGCGGAATGCGGCGCTCGACGTTGCCCACGACGAACTCGCCGGGAGCCGCGATCGGCGGCGCAGCCATACGGTCGCCACCATCGGCAAGAAAGGGGAATGGCTCGACGTGCGGGGCCGGATCCATCAGGGGTGGTTGATGAAGATCCTCCTCGCTCGTCAGCCAGCGTCTCAGCGCGCTGCGCAATCCCACGGTTGACCTCCAGATGTCTGAAATCGTGGGTGGCACCGGTGCGGGCCCCATATCACAGGTGACCAGCGGACATAGTGCGCCACGCGTACCGACACCGGTAGTTTACAGGCCACTAACACCTTCGGTGAACAGCTTCGAAGTCGATCACGCTGCACGCCAGCCGGCCGCGTACGGCGGAGTCCACTCATGGGCCGTTTGGGCGACGACTTGATCATGCGAAGCGAGAGCGACTCCGCGAACGGCGGGTGGTCGAGTACGTCGGTGAGGCCTGTCCGGCGACGCGACACGCCCTGGCTCCGTTGGCGGAGTTCGGAGTAGCGTCCAGATGGAGCGGCCTGCACCACCTCGCGATTGAGGAGGCTGAACCCCGTGGCACTGATGGGCGTTGCCGAACTCGAACGGTTCTTCCGCTCGGTCGCCGGCATCGACGTCGACAAGGACGATCTGAAGCGTTTCGACGATTTCGTCAACGACAAGATCTACGACCTGCTGATCCGGGGAGTGGCCAACGCGAAGGCCAACAATCGCGATGTTGTTCAGCCCAGCGACCTGCCCATCACCAAGGGCCTGCAGGAGTCCATCCACGCATTCAGGAAGATCGACGCGGAGGTCTCGCTGGCCGCGATCCTCGATCAACTGACCCGGTGGCCTCCGCTTGACCTCGTCTACGACGACGAGGTCAAGTCCCGACTCCCTGAGATAGCGGGCGGGCTGGGCGTAGCCCTGGGAAAGACTTTCGTGATCATCGACCCAGAGGTCAAGAACCCCAGCACCGCGCACTGGGAGCGGGCGTTCCAGATTTTCAATCTGCTGCTCTAGCCATATGCGGCGGGCGCTGAAGAAGTACACCGCGGAACGGCGCTGACCTGCGGCGCTCGCCGCCTGCCGCCCTCGGGGTGAATTAGCCGGCGTGATCAACTCGCGTTCATTGTGAGTTTTTCGCCCTGGGCGCGCACCGGACGCGAGTTGATCACCGCATTCGGAGTCAGTCGTCCGGCCGACCCGAGACCGAAAGCTTGTCGACAGCACCGTCGCCCAGCAGCCACACCCGCACGACTGCCCTGGTCTCCCATGCCTGCCGCGCGAGGTGCTCGACGCGCCGCTCGGCGCTGTGCACCACGACATGCGCGTCGTGGGCCGTCTCGACGAGGAAGCCGGTGAAGTCGCCGAAGTGGTCGTACCTCATCGCGACGACCTTCCCGATGACCGGACGAGTGCGTCGCTCATCCGGCTCGCAGTCCTCGTCGGCGCCGTGTTCGTGCCGCCCGTCATGCCGACCGTGCTCGTGCCCGTCGTCGTCGTGCCGCCACTTGGTCGGGTGCTTCCAGTCACCGTCGCCGGTCGCGACGACGAGAGTGGGGTCGCCACCCATGCCGGCGACGCGGCCGGTGTAGAAGTCGACCAGCCGCTTGACGACCGGCCACCACTTCGTCTCGAACGGCACGGCCTGCTCGATGTGCCGCAGGATCGACAGGGTGCGCTCCTCGTCGGGCAGCATCGCCGCCTTGGTGCTCACCGGGATCTCGAGGCCGAATGCCCCGATCGTGCGCCGGTACAGGAACCCCTTTTGCGCCACCGCGACGAAGGACTTCAGCACCGCATCGGGCGCGGCGCCGCCGACGCCCTGATCGGCGTCGCGACCGCGCCGGTTCTGCGCAACCTCCACCTGCCGCCCGGTGCCGAAGCGCGCTCCGCTGATCTGCCGCACACGGACCGAATAGCGCTCGCCCTTGTGGACGGTAGGGGGCAGCTCAACCGCCATGAGCCCGACATGGTCGACCGCGGACGGGCCGGGGACCGGCACGAACGTCACGCCACCGGCCTCGCACCCGAGCGTGTGCGAGTCGACCAGCGAGAGCCGGTTGCTGACGTACATCTTCCGCGCCCAGTCGAGGGCGTCAGCGGCGTCGACGGTCGGCAGGTAGATCGACGCGCGGGTACCCGCCGGCACGTTGCCCCACGCGATCATGAGCTCGTCGGGCCGCCCGTCGAGCGGCGCGGCAGGGGTCGGTCGGATCTGCAGCGTCTGTGGTGCGATCCGCGACGCAACGACGCCGGGGTTCGGAACCCCCACGAACGTCAGGTTGCGCTGCGCGAGCTTGTCGGACGTCGACGGGTCGGCCCAGCTCGGAATCGTCTGCCCGTCGAGGTCCAGCTCGACGATGAGGCATTGGTGCAGGCTGCGGACGTGCTGCTGGATCGACAGCAGCGGACCGGTGCCCTGGAACGGCCCGTCCGGCAGATTCGCCGGAGTGCTGCCGAGCAGCCGAGCGGGGAACCGCAGGTCGGTTGGCTGATTGATGTCCAGCCAGCAGCCGAAATAGGCCACGACCTCCGCGCCGAGGCTGTCGTGCACGATCGTGCGGACGTTGGCCGGGTCGGTCTGCGTCGTCATGCTCACCGACGCGGAGGCGACCCGAGGCTGGGCGAAGAACGGAATCGTCGCGATCTCGTCGCCCTGCCGCCCGAGCAAGGGGACGTGCCGCGACCCCGACGCGAACGTGCGGTAGAGCGTGGTCGGGTCGTGGACGGCATTGGTCTGCTGCGCCGGCCACATCCGGAAGAACGCGCGAACGTTCGGTGCGTCCTGGTTGAGGTCGCGCAGCCGAACCTTCGCGACGGCGAAGTTGAAGACGCGGTGCCCCGAGCCGTCCGTCGGCGAGAGCGTGAGTGCCTCGGGCGCTTCGTGCGGGTCGATGGCGTCGAAGTCGGCGCCCAGCGCAGCGTGCGAGTTGAGGTTCGTCAGCACGGCCTGGATGAAGTTCGTCGCGATGGCGCCCGCCGCGCCACTCGTAGCCAGGGCGGCGCCGAACTTGTGGCCACCTTCGGCGACCTGGAACACCCGCATGTCGATGCTGGTCCACCAGTCGAGTCCACGACCGGGGTCGCCGTCGAGGATGTACGGATCGGGTGACTTGAGCAGCCGGAGCAGGCCCGCGTTGGCGACGGTCTGGCCGGCTGCCGTCAACACCGCGGTGACGGTGAGGTCCTGGAACTGGCCGGTGAAGTTGAACATCGAGTCGTTGTCGAACTGCAGCGCGAACGGGAACGTGAACCGTTGCGGCACGTTGGGCGGCACGCTCGGGTCTTCGGGCAGCACCGCTCCGCGCTGCACGACGTGCAGCCCACCGAGCGGCGGCGCGAACGTGGGGACGATCGGTGGCGACGGCAGGTTCGAGGCAGTCAGCCCCAGCTCGGCGGCGGTGTAGCCCTCGACCACGACGAAGATCGCCGGATCGATCACGGCAGGCGCGCCGTTGACGGCGATGAGCGCCTGGACCTCGCCGTGGCCGGCGGTCGAGCGGTCCATGACCAGGAAGCAGTCCCGGGTGCCGACGCTCACCGGCATGGCTGCCGAAGCGATGCCGTTCGCGACCACCTCGAGGTTCCACGACCCGGGCGGCACGTTCGACGGCACTTCGACGACCGCGGTGACGGTGGCTGAGCCCGTCGCGATGCCCATGGTCGAGAAATCGCGAGTGCGCAGGTAATGCACGTCGCCTGCCGAGTTGGTCAGCCGCGCGATCGGGTAGTTGGAGGCGTTCTGCCGGTCGTCGCCGTACCCGTTGGCGTGGGTCAGCCCGTTGAGCTGCTTGCCGGCGATCTGGTAGGAGTGGCCGGCGATCAGCGCCGATGGCGCAGCCGTGACGGCGGGACGCCAGGCCGCCTTGGGCGTCAGCTCGGCGGCATCCGGCGCGTATTCGTTGATGGTGTTCTGCTCGCCGGTCATGAGGACGTGGCCGCTGGGCAGGATCAGGAAGCCGCACTGCCAGGTGTGCCCGGGCGCGCTCGTCGGCTGGTTGGTCTGGGTCGCCAGCGTGTTCGCCACGGGGTCGACGTCGCAGATCGTCACCGGGCCGGAGAAGAACTGCCCACCAGGGTCGACGGGGCCGGAGGTGAGCAGCACATGCCCGTTGGGCAGCACGACGACGCAGCCGTCGAGCGAGGTCTGCAACCCGGCCGGCGCGTTGGTGTTGCCGGCGTCCGCCGGTAGGTCGGGTCCGGCCGTCCACGTGCCCTTGTCGGTGACGTTCGTCCCTGAGGTGTAGATCCCCGTGTGCCCACTTCCGCCGACGAAGAAGGCCTTGCCGTTCATCAACGTGACAGCGCCGCCGATCTCGTTCAGCGTCGTCGTACCGATCGTGCCCACGGGCAGCGTCGACGTCGTCTTGCCTGCGCTGACCCATTCGTCGTTCGCGGGCACGTACATCTCCGCGTTGCGCGTGGCGGTCGTGTTGGTGATCTGCACAGTCAGGACGTTGCCGTTCGGCAACAGGCACCAGCTCTCCTCGTTGGCGCCGCCCTTCTTCGTGTTTGCGACGGTGCCGAACTTGGTGCCGGATTCGGCCCAGGTGTCGGTGACCGGGTCCCAGATAGCGTTGCGGGCTCCCGCGGTGACGGCGCCGAACATGACCCGGCCGTCCTCGAGGACGATCGAGACGCAGTCGCCGAGGATGAAGTCGAACGCCGGGGTCGGCTTGTTCATGTTCGACCACGTGTTCGTGACCGGGTCGAAGATCTCGCCGCGGGTGTCGTTGTCCGAGCTGGTATCGGTGTCACCGAGGATGTCGGAGTACTCACCGCCGACGGCGAATACTCGCCCGTCCTTGAGCACTCCTGTGGCGAAGTACTTGCGCTGGCCGGCCATCGGCAGTGCGGATGACCAGGTGCCGCCGCGGTAATCCCCCTGGCTGGTGGGTGTGAGCCGGTACCAGTTCGCGCCGCCGAATGTGTTGGACAACGAGGGCCGGTTGGCGTCGTGCACAAGGACAGTTCCGTCGGTGAGCAGCAGCATCGTGTCGGCCTTGACCCCTGACGGCGCACTAAAGGTGTTCCACGTTCCGGACATGACGATCAATCCCCTCGGTCAGGGCCCCCTGGCACGGCTGCCATGCCTGTCAAGAGCCCTGCCCTGGTGGACTGATACATGACCGCCAGTCGCCAGTCCTACGTTCGGCGCTCTGATCCGTCGGCGCCGGTGCCGACGATGGGAAGCGCCGGGCCGTGGGCCTGCCAGATCGCGGTTCCACGCAGGTCGGGCGCCACCAAGCACGCGACACGGCGGAACCTGACAGCGGCGTTTCTACCTGCTGCACCGGAGCTCGACGGACACCGAACGTCCTGCTGATAACGCGAGCACCGGGGGATGGGCCGTGGGGCAGATCGAGGCGGAGACCGCGTACCTGCCCGGCAGGAGCCTGAACGTGGCCTGACCCTCACCATCGGTCCGGGCTGTCCAGGTCCGGCCGGACGAGTTGCGTGCGACGACGTTCAGGCCAGTAGCAGGATTCGCGGCACTGGCCATCCGACCGCCGATCGTGCCCGGGCCGCCGAAAGCGACCATCTGCACCGTCAGCGTCCCCCGCTGCACCGTCGAGCGCGAATGACCACTGCAGCCCGTCGAGCAAAGGACGAGTGCGGCAAGGATTGCAGCGCAGCCAACTCGCGTGGAGCGCCCGGATCGAAGCGGGGTCAGGCTCGCCCCGCCGCCTGCCTCAGAGGTGTCGAACAGCAGCGACCGTATCGCCCTCGCGAACGTCACGCCCTCGCACACGTGGCGCCAGGTCGCCTGGTTCACGGCACGCTCGGGAGAGCGGGAACCTGGTAGGCCGGCCAAGACGTCTACCCAGCGTGAACGGGCGACGGCGTGCGGCGGCAAGGATCCTGGTGGGGTTGCTGCTGGTTGCCTCGGCGACCGCGTGCAGCGATGCGAACCCACGACGTCCGCCAGCCTCGACCGCGTCATCGGCACCCGTAGCTGGCGTCGGACGCTTGTGGCGGCTCGTCCAGATAAGGCATGCAGGCCAAACCGTGGTCGTCCCAGGCTCCTTGACGGCGACGCTCCAGCTCACGCTCGACCACCAACTCCTCGCCTCCGACACCGTCAACGCGTTGTCCGGCACGTACGCACGCACCCGAGCAGGGTTTGCGGTGATGTCCGCCGGCAGCACCCTCGTCGGGTACGCCGGCACCGACCCGACGCGGCTGACCGTGATCGCCGCCATGGCCGCTGTGGCAGGGCAGGAATCTGACGTGACCGCTCAGCTCCCTGGAACGGCCCTTGTCTTGACGGTGCCGAACTACGAACTCACCTTCCGCGATCAAGGCCCCGCAGTTGTCTACCCGGCAGCGTCGCCGACGCCGACGCCGACGGCCACGTCGAGGTAGCCGTTGAGCACGAGACGCGACGACGGCGCCGGCGGGGCCGACGGCAGGCAGACCAACAACTGCCGCAGGCACGCACGTCGGCTATGAGCGCGCGCGGCCCTGGCGCGTTCGTGTCATGGCTGCACTGGATCGCCCCTGTGGTCAACGCGGCTGAAGCGAACTCGTGCCACCGTCGATGTCGACCGCGATCGGAGAACTGACATCGATCGCTTCAGGAAGGTCGACGGTGCTCGTCGTCGCGACTTCGTCCGCGGTACAGGAGGCAGTGCTGCCCGGCGCAAGATTCGACGCCAGCTTGATGTTCAGGTGGTGGGCCCCACTGGACTCGACCAGGCTTGGCAGCGACGGGCATGAACTGCTCCCGAATGTGATCACATAGAGTTGCCGGCCGCCAGCCCACGCCACGAAGGGATCCGGGACGCCATGCGAGGTGCGGGCGGGCTCCGTGACGCCCGGCGGGACGCCCCTGCTGTAAGTGGCGACGGCTGGCGATATGGAGGATTCCGCGCTCGAATCTGTGGGCGCCGTGGTCGAGTACGCGCATCCGCCCGCGAGTAGTCCGGAGACGGCAAGTGCCGCTGCGGCCGCCAGCGAGCTTCGCCTCATACATGTCTTGACGCGATGGATGAGCCCGTGAGTTCGAGCCGTCGAGCCATGAGATGACGTCGTGAACCCCACATTCACCACGCGGGAGCGTGTAACAGCTGGAATTGATCACGGCGCGAGCGACGACAGGCGAGTGGGGCTGGGTTGCCCGCTGCAGGGGGCCGGGAAGGACCGTGACCCAAGGCACAAGCTGAGAATCCGCTTGCCGTCCGCAGCTGACGGACAGGATCGGTCGGTTCTGTCGAGAGGAAGTCGAAACGCTCGACGGGCGCCTCCTACGACGATCGGCGTCGCTCCCGCTCGACAGGAGTCGTTACATGCTTGCTGCGTTGCTGCTCGCCGGATTGTTCGTCGCACCACTCAGTTCGGCGGCGATGTTCCTGCCGCTCAACACCCGATGGCCGGCCGCCGGCATCTTGGCGTACTCGCGCCGGCTCGTGTCGGCACTCGTCACGACGGTCGCGCTCGCCGCCATCGGCTTCGGGTTGTCGGTCCTGGTGGGCACGACGTCCTACCACGCGATGATCGCGGCCATCCTCGTCACGGCGTCCAGCCTCGCGCTGTTGCCCGCCACGCGCCGCTGGAACGGCCGCGCGCACGTGTGCTGGGCGACCTGCACCTACCTCTACGTCACGTATCTGATCTTCATCATTCACTGGACGTTCGTCAGCAACCTCGGCGTCGGCAACACGATCGGCGGCGTCGTCCTGTGGCTGCTCGAGGTGGTGGCCGGTCTACTTGCCGGCGCCTACTTGTGGGAGCTGTGTGACGCACTCGGCACCCAGTACTGGCGCCGCCGGGTCACCGACTCCCACGGAGCGGCTCAGTCCGTGCACCACCAGCCGTTCGTCAGCCTGCACGTGCCCGCGCACAACGAGCCGCCGGAGATGGTGATCCAGACCCTCATCGCGCTGTCCCGGACGAACTACCCGCACTACGAGATCGTCGCCATCGACGACAACACCGACGACCCTGCACTGTGGCAACCGGTCGACGACTGGTGCGCGCAACACGGGATCAAGTTCGTCCACCTCGAGAACTGGTCCGGTTACAAGTCCGGCGCGCTGAACTACGCGCTGAACAACCTCACCGACCCGCGCGCCGAACTCATCGCCGTCGTCGACTCGGACTACCAGATCCAGCCCGACTTCCTAGGCGAATGCGCCCGGCTGTTCGCCGATCCGCGCCTCGGCTTCGTCCAGGCCCCGCAGGACTACCGCGGCTGGCGGCAGTCGGCGTACTACCGGCGGCTCTACTACTCGTACCGGTACTTCTTCGCCGTCTCGCAACCGTCGCGCAACGAGCGGGACGCCGCGATCTTCGCCGGCACCATGGGGCTGATCCGGCGCGAGGCGATCGAGGAACTGGGCGGCTGGGACGAGTGGTGCATCACCGAGGACGCCGAGCTTTCGCTGCGCGTGCTGCGGGCCGGCTGGACCGGGCTGCACGTCGACAGGTCGTTCGGCCAGGGCATCATGCCGCTGACCTTTGAAGCGCTCAAGAGCCAGCGGTACCGGTGGTGCTTCGGCGGCATCCAGATCCTGCGGATGTACTGGCGCTCGCTGCTGCCGGGCCGGGTCACCGAGGGCAATCGCCTGACGCTCGGGCAGCGCTGGGGATACCTGTCCGGCGGCCTGCAGTGGTACGGCGACCTGCTGGGCGTGATCTTCTACCTGTTCCTCCTGGCCGGTGCCGCCAACCTCGCAGAAGGCGGTGGTCAGCTGTTCCGCAAGATCAGCGGCTTCCTCGTCGCCGCGGTTCCGGTGCTCGTCCTGCTCGGCCTGCTACGCGCCGTCGCGCTCCTGCGTCGCGGCACCGGCGCGTCCTGGCGCGATGCGTTCGGCTCGTTCTTCATCTGGCAGGCGACCTCGCTCGTCGTCGCGCGCGCTTCGGTGCAGGGGCTGTTCGCCAAGGAAGCCGTGTTCATGCGCACGCCGAAGACGTTCGACCAGGCCTCGTGGTGGCAGGTGATCAAGGCCAACCGGGCGGAAAGCTTGCTAGCCGCGTGCGGGGCCGTCGGTATCGCGGCGGCGTTGAGCCACGCCAATACGTTGAGCGGGCCGCTGCTCGCCGCGCTGCTGGTCTTTCCGACACTCGGCTTCGCCGCCGCGCCGTTCAACAGCCTCGCCGCGCAGCGGGCGGCACTTCCTCCAGACCTGCGGCAGCGCCGGCGCACCGAGTTCCTGCGCCAGCCGACCGTGGTCCGCGGCGCCATCGCCGCCACCGGCGTTGCGGTGGGGGCCGGCGTGACTGCGGCCGTCCTGGCACTGCTCGCGGCGGCTCCCACCGCGACTCAGGTGAACCCGCCGGCCCTGGTCGAGCCGGCGCCGGCGACCGGCTCCGCCGTCGCGGGCGGCGCCCAGTCGACCGCCCCGACCTCGACCCCGGCCTCGACGCCGACACCGTCGGCCTCACCGAGCCCGTCCGGCACTGCGACGCCGACGACCTCGCCGACGCCGACGACCTCGCCGACTCCGACGGCACCGCCGTCCCCGTCGGCGACGAGTTCGTCCGCCCCGCCCCCGACGTCGAGCACGTCGCAGCCGTCGCCTCCGCCGTCCCCGTCGCCGACGAGTTCGCCAGCCGCATCGCCGCCGCCAGCAGCGACGGCGGCGGCGGGGAAGGCCGCGAGCCCGGCGGCGGCCGTGCCGGCCACCGGCTGAGGCAGGCGGACCGGACCAGAAGCGGACGGACCCGAGGCGGACGGACCTGAGGCGGACCGGACCTGAGGCGGACGGACCTGAGGCGAACCGGACCTGATGCGGGGCGACCGCCCTGCCACTGGCGAGAGCTTGCTAAGGGGTCACGGCAGAGCGGCCCGGTGCTGTGCACCAGGCCGCTGTGCTGTCCGCACTAGCCGCGGACGACGTGCCTCGTGACGTCGTCGAAATCGTTGTCGCGCAATCCGCGCGCGTGCACGGTCGTGCTCAGCCAGATCCCGATTTCATTGTCCGAAATCTCGTTGTCGCGAATGGTCATCCGCACCGGCGGCACCGAGAAGACAGCGATGCCGGTCGTCTGGAAGTCGACCACCGGCGGGCCGTCGAAGCCGTCGCCACCGAGGTTGTTCGTGCCGACGCGGTTGTCGATCACGTTGTTGCCGTTCACGTCCTCCCCGCCCGGGTGGTGCGCGTGGATCGTGAAGCCGGCCAGGCCGTTGCCGGCCATGTAGTTCTCCTCGACCAGGTTGTCGTAGGCGGCCGAGCCCGGGCCGGAGCCGAAGATGCCGATGCCGGAACCGCTGCCGCCACCGCCGAATTGTGGTGGTGCCTTAGCGGTCCCATTGCGCAGCGTGACGTTGCCGCTGATGACGTTGTCGTAGACGCCGCCCGAGGAGGGGTTGCGCCCCGTCACGACGAACGTGGTCGGGTCGAACGAGACGGCGGTCGAGCTGTGTGACGCGAGGACGATCCCACACTCGGTCGTGTTGTCGTTGACGATGTTGTCCTTGAGCACGTTGTGCGAGTTCGGACCGTAGTCGTCGGTGAGCAGGATGCCGTCGGCGTTGTTGTTGACCCGCGAGTGGGCGACCCGTGACCACGAGACGACGTTGAGGTGGATGCCACCTCCGCAGTCACCGGGGTACTTGCAGTTGCCGGTCTCCGTTCCGTTGAACCCCTTGTCGTTGTACAGCGCGGCGACGTGGTCGATCGTGATGTCGGTCAGCACCGGCGAGCCCGCCGGCAGCAGGCCGGCGTCGGCGCCCGTGTCGACTCCCGCGAGCAGCCCCTCGCCGTTGGCATTGATCAGCCGCAAGCCGGACACCGTCACGTGCGAGGCGACCACCTGAACGGCGTTCTCCAGTCCGGTGGCGTCGATGGTGGCAGCGTCGCGGCCGGTGAGCCGCAACGACTTGGCGACCATGACGTCTTCGCGGTACGTGCCGCGGCAGACGACCACTCGGCCGCCGGTCGAGGCAGCGTCCACCGCCGCCTGGATCGAGTGGTAGGTGGCGGACTGGCATGAGTGACCAGATCGGTTGCTCTGCCCATGGGGCGAGACGTAGAGCGCGTGGTGCGACTGGTCGGCGGAGGCGGGCATGGCCACCACCGCCGTCCAGCCGCCGAGTGTGGTCACGGCCGCCGCTACGAGAACAAGTCGGCGCCCGTTCGTTCGTACCGTCATCAAGAGCCCCTCTCGGCTCAGGCCGCGATGGGGGAGTCGAACGTCCACATACGGCGAGGACTGGGGTTTAGCGACGCCGTTGGCCATTCGATCCGGCAATCGGGCCAACAGACGCGTCCGGTCGGGCGACGTCGCGGCTGACGCTAGACCCGCTCGAAAAACAGGGTCAATACGAAGACCGCGACTACCGCGCCGCAGGCACGAATTGGACGGTACGTCGATCGCTTGACTCGTTCCAGGGACGGTGCAAATGTTGGATTCGATGGACGGTTCGACCGAAACGGTGCTGCGCGAGGCGGGCCTGCGGGTGACGAAGCCGCGGGTGGCAGTGCTGGATGTCCTCACCGACGATCCGCACGCCACCGCCGATCTGGTGGCCCGGAAGGTCAGGGGCAAGCTCGGGAAGGTCTCGACCCAGGCCGTTTACGACGTGCTCGCGGCGTGCGTCGACGCCGGCCTCGTCCGGCGCATCGAGCCGGCCGGGTCGCCCGCCCTCTTCGAGATCCGCGCCGGCGACAACCACCATCACTTGGTCTGCCGCGTCTGCGGGCGCACGACCGATGCGGACTGCGTCGCCGGGGCGCGTCCCTGCCTCGCGCCGAGCGACGACGCCGGGTACGCGGTCGACGAAGCCGAAGTCGTCTTCTGGGGTGTGTGCCCGGACTGTCAGCTGAAACGAGAATCTCTCCCCTCCGAGCTAAGGAGCTTCGCGTGAGCACATCAGAACCTCGGCCGACAACGACGGACGCCGGAGTGCCGGTGGCCAGCGATGAGCATTCGCTGACGATCGGCCCGGACGGCCCGGTGTTGCTGCAGGACCATTACCTGATCGAGCAGATGGCGAACTTCAACCGCGAACGCATTCCGGAGCGCCAGCCGCACGCGAAGGGTGGCGGCGCGTTCGGCACGTTCCAGGTGACCCAAGACCTCGGCGCCTATACCCGTGCGGCGGTGTTCCAGCCACGCGCCGAGACCGACGTGATAATCCGGTTCTCCACGGTCGCAGGTGAGCGGGGCAGTCCGGACACCTGGCGGGACCCGCGCGGTTTCGCGGTGAAGTTCTACACGAGCGACGGCAACCTCGACATCGTCGGCAACAACACCCCGGTGTTCTTCATCAGGGACCCGATGAAGTTCCAGCATTTCATCCGCTCGCAGAAGCGGCGCGCGGCGAACAACCTGCGCGACAACGACATGCAGTGGGACTTCTGGACTCTCTCGCCGGAGTCGGCGCACCAGGTCACCTGGCTGATGGGCGACCGCGGCATCCCGCGGTCCTGGCGGCACATGAACGGCTACTCCAGCCATACCTACATGTGGATCAACGCCCAGGGCGAGCGGTTCTGGGTGAAGTACCACTTCAAGACCGATCAGGGCGTCGAGTTCTTCACCCAGGACGAGGGTGACCAGATGGCCTCGGTGGACACCGATTACCACCTGCGTGATCTCTACGAGCACATCGGGGCCGGAGATTTCCCGACCTGGACGCTGAAGATGCAGATCATGCCGTTCGAGGATGCCAAGACCTACCGGTTCAACCCGTTCGACCTGACCAAGGTCTGGCCGCACGGCGATTACCCGCTGCAGGAACTCGGCCGCTTGACGCTCAACCGCAACGTCACCGATTACCACACCGAGATGGAGCAGGCCGCGTTCGAACCCAACAATGTCGTGGCCGGCACCGGGCTGTCGCCGGACAAGATGCTGCTCGCGCGCGGGTTCAGCTACGCCGACGCGCACCGCGCGCGCCTCGGCGTGAATTACAAGCAGATTCCGGTGAACTCGCCGAGAGTGCCGGTGCACAGCTATTCCAAGGACGGCGTGATGCGCGTGCGGAACGTAACCGACCCCGTTTACGCACCGAACTCCTACGGCGGCCCGAAGGCCGACCCCGAGCGCACCGATGACGGCGGCCACTGGTACGCCGATGGCGACATGGTGCGCGCCGCGTACACGCCGCACCCCGAGGACGACGACTGGGGCCAGGCCGGCACGATGGTCCGCGAGGTGCTCGACGACGCGGCTCGCGGCCGGCTCGTCAACAACATCGTGGGCCACCTGCTCAATGGCGTCAGCGAACCCGTCCTCATCCGGGCGTTCGAGTACTGGCGCAACGTCGACAAGCACCTCGGCGATCGGATCGAGGCGGGCGTCCGCGCCAAGAAGGACGAGAAGGACCCGAAGGCCGCGGAGCAGGCCAACCCGGCCCGGTCGAGCATGCAGGCCAAAGCCTGACCGTTCGCGCCGCTGGCCACTATTGCCATGGCCAGCGGCACGCGAGCCAGTCGGACGGTCAGCGGGCGATCTTGGCAACCGTCAGCAGGATGGCCGAGTCCTCCAGGGCGTGCAGGCTGTGCGCCGCCGCGGGGACGATCAGCAGATCGCCCGCGCGCCCCTCCCAGGTTGCCTTGTCCGCGGCGAGCCGAACTCGACCGGTTAGCACGTGGACGGTGGCCTCGCCGGGGTTCTCGTGCTCGTCGAGCATTCGGTCTTCGAGCAGCGCGATGACGGTTTGCCGCAGCGTATGTTCGTGGCCGCCGTACACCGTGCTGGCGCTGCGCCCGCTCTGGGCCGTCCGCGCGCGGTCCAGCTGCTCACGTGCCAAGGCGGTCAACGAGAACTTCTCCATGTCGTTCAGCATCCCCCAGAACTGGGGCGATCAGTCCGGAGGACCGGAAACGGATCTGGTGCACGCCCGCCGACGTGTGCACTCGCGCCTGCACAAGATCGCGGCGGCCGGCGCCCTACAACCGGGCCGCGAGCAGCAATAACTCGTCGGAGGAGCCGGTCAGGCCGTCGCCGAAGGCCCGCGCCGCTTTGGACCACTGATCGGTGTGCGGCCGGAAGGCGAGTCGAGCGGCTTCGTCGACGATGCGCTGCTCGACATAGAGCATGGTGTCGACCCGTACGACCAGCGGCGACGTCGGCATGGACCGGAGCCGCTCCCGCAGCAGCCCGAAGGACGAGATCACTGCCCCGCAGGCGCGGGCCAAGTCCTGGCGCGGGTTGGGTTCGGTGCGGCAGCGCTCGACGACCGCCACCACGGGCGAAAGCAGGGTTGCTGCTTCCCGCACGATGTCTCGCAGTCCGGCGTCGGGGGCCGACATGCGTTCAAGGTACCGCTTGATCGGCTCGCGATCGGTGCGCGATTTTCGCCTTGAACACGCAGTGGACGCGAGTTGATCAAGCGCAGCGAGCCATTGCGTTGCGCCAGGTTCCAGCTAGCCGGTAGTGCGGTTTGGCCGTCTGCCGGGCAGACCGTCGAGCACCTATTCGTAATGCTAATGACGGCCTGATAGCGACGCTTGCACTCCAGACGGGTGCGGAAAATACGCGAAGCCGACCAGCGACACCGGTCAGACCACTTCCAATGAATCCGGGGGAGAAACGGAGATATTCGGCATGCGCCATCGACCTGCCGCGCTCGCAGCCGGCTTACTCGCCCTCACGGTCGGGCTCGCCGCCTGTAACGGAGGTTCGGCCACGTCGTCCGCGGGATCGGCCGGTAACTCGGTCGACACACCGGGAGGCACCCTCCAGGTCGTCCAGGGCACCGCACCGGACAGCCTCGACCCGCAGTTCAGCTACACCACCCAGGGCGCTGAGGCGGACACCATGGTCTACACGCCGCTGCTTCAGTACGCGGCGCAATCCGGCACGGCCGGCACCCAGCTGATTCCCGGCCTCGCGGCGGCGCTGCCGACCGTCTCGCCGGACCAGAAGACCTACACGCTGACGTTGCGGCCGGGGCTGACGTACTCCAACGGCACGGCCGTGAAGGCATCAGACTTCACCCATGCCATCGAGCGTGCCTGCAAGATCAGTTGGGGCGGCAAGTCCTTCTACACCGGCTACATCGCAGGCGCGGCGGCGTACGACTCGGGCACGGCGTCATCGATCAGCGGTATCAGCACCAACGACAGCACCGGCCAGATCACGATCACGCTGACCCAGCCGTACGGTGCGTTCGCCAACCTGCTGGCATTCCCGTCCAGCGCCCCCATCCCCAGCTCGACGCCGATGAAGGTGCTCTCCACCACCCCGCCGGTCGGCGTCGGCCCGTACAAGTTCGGCAAGATCGTGCCGAACGCGTCGTACCAGCTGGTGAAGAATCCGTCCTTCGCGGGATTCAAGATCCCCGGTATCCCGACGGGGTACGTCGACACGGTCCAGGTCACGAAGAACACGAACACCAATACCGAGGCCCAGCTGGTGCTCAACAACCAGGCCGACATCTTCGACCCCGGTGACACCGTGCCGGCGAGCGCGCTGAGCGCGGTGCAGAGCCAGGCCAGCGGTCGCTACCAGACCGTGCCGCTCGCGGCGACCTACTACTTCTTCCTCAACACCCAGGTCGCCCCGTTCAACAACGTCCAGGCTCGGCAGGCGGTCAACCTCGCTACCGACCGCACCGCGCTGGCCAGGCTGTCGAGCGGATCGCTCACGCCCGGTTGCTTCTTCCTGCCCCCGACGATCGTCGGGCACCAGAGCGGCT
>JAVHVL010000191.1:0-6386 GCA_032160565.1 Pseudonocardiales bacterium
CGGAGTCGACCGCGGCTCGTTCATAGGGTCGATTATGGACCGGGGGTCTGACAATACCGGCCCAGTTTCCCCCGACCACGAAAGAAGATTCTCGAAGATCCGAACCCGGGCGAGGCCCGGACCGCAACCCCAGCGGAACGCGACCCGAGAGCGCCAGCCGACCAAAGGATCAACCCCTCGTCGCCGCGCGTTTCACCCGCTCAACCGGGCCGCGACGCGACCCGAAGGCGAGACCCGACCAACGGCTCAACCCCTCGTCGCCGCCGCTTTTCACGACGCAAGAAGAGCGGAAGGCGACCCGAACAGCGAAGTCGACCGAAGAACCAACCCCACGTCGCTGCCCGCTCTTTCCAACAGCCCCAACCCGTCCCGGAGCAGGCGTCGGCTAGCGTGCACAGCTGATGCGCACCGTCCCGGGATCCACCGACTCCGTGATCGTCGTCGGCGCCGGCCTGGGCGGGCTGTCCGCCGCGCTGCACCTTGCAGGAGCCGGGCGGCACGTGACGGTGCTCGAGCGCGAGGCTGTGCCAGGCGGGCGTGCCGGACTCATCCACGACCACGGCTATCGCTTCGACACTGGCCCCACGGTGCTCACCATGCCGCAGCTGGTCGCCCAGCCGCTGGCCGCGGTCGGTGAGGATCTGGCCGACTGGCTCACGCTGCACCGCCTGGATCCTGCCTACCGCGCCCGGTTCGCAGACGGCACGAGCATCGACGTGCACTCCGACGTGGACGCGATGGCCGAGGAGATCAACACCAAGTGCGGCGCCGGGGAGGCAGACGGCTACCGGCGCTTCGTCGCGTTCCTGCGCGAGCTGTACCGCCTCGAGATGCCGCACTTCATCGAGCGCAACCTGGATTCACCTGTGCAGCTGCTCGGGCTGCCACTTGCCCGGCTCGTCGCCCTCGGGGGCTTCCGTCGCCTCGGCCCCAAGGTCGCGAGCTATCTCCGCGACGACCGGCTCCGCCGCCTGTTCTCCTTCCAGGCGATGTACGCCGGCCTCGCCCCGGCTCAGGCGCTGGCCAGCTATGCCGTCATCAGCTACATGGACTGCGTCGAGGGCGTCTACTTCCCCGAGGGCGGCATGCATGCCGTCCCGCGGGCGCTCGCCGGCGCCGCAGCAGCACACGGTGTCACGATCCGCTACAACACCGCCGTGCGCCGCATCGAGCTCAGCGGCGGCCGGGCCAGCGCGGTGATCACGGCGGACGGCGACCGCATCCCCGCCGACTGCGTCGTCGTCAACGCCGACCTGCCGGGCGTGTACGGCGAGCTCCTGCCCCCCGGCTACACGCCGCGGCGGGTGCGCCGGCTGCGGTACTCGCCGTCCGCCGTCGTGCTGCATGCCGGCTCGAATCGCGCCTACCCGGACGCCACGCACCACACGATCGACTTCGGGACGGCCTGGGACGCGACGTTCGAGCAGATCATCCGGCGCGGCGAGCTGATGCGCGACCCGTCCTTCCTGCTGACGAACCCGACGGTCACCGATGGCACGCTGGCCCCGCCGGGACGGCACACGTACTACGCGCTGTTCCCCACGCCGAACCTCGACGCGCGCGCCAGCGGCCGGCGCATCGACTGGGATGCGACGGCGCCGCGCTACCGCGACGAGATCATCGCCACGCTGGAGGCCCGTGGCTACACCGGCTTCGGCGACGGCATCGAGGCGGAGCACCTGCACACGCCGGCGCACTGGCGGGCGCAGGGGCTAGCGGCGGGCGCCCCGTTCGCCGCGGCGCACAGGTTCCGGCAGACCGGTCCATTCCGCCCGCCGACCCTGGATCGCCGCATCGAGAATCTGGTGTTCTGCGGTTCGAACACCCAGCCAGGCGTCGGCGTGCCGATGGTGCTCGTGTCCGGCCGCCTGGCGGCGCAGCGCATCACCGGGCAGATGCCACGATGAGCGGGTGACGGCTCGGCACGACCTCGACGCGGCGGGCATAACCGATCCCGCACTGCGGGCGAGCTACGAGCTGTGCCGACGGATCAACGCGGAGCACGGCAAGACCTACTACCTCGCGACGCTGCTCCTGCCGCCGGCGAAGCGCCCGTACGTCCACGCGCTGTACGGCTTCGCGCGGCACGTCGACGACATCGTCGACGACCTCAACCCGGCGCTCGGGCCGGACGAGCGCGCCGCCCGCTTCACGACGTGGAGCGCGGACTTCCACGCCGACCTCGACTGGGGCGCCACCAGCGATCCGGTGAGCCGCGCGGTGATCGACACCATCCGGCGGTGGGAGATCCCGACGAGCTACTTCGCCGACTTCCTCGACGGGATGCGGCTGGACCTCACCGTCACCGGCTATGCCACCTACGAGGACCTCGCGCAGTACATGTGGGGCTCCGCCGCGGTGATCGGGCTGCAGATGCTGCCGATCCTCGGGCGGGCCGACGAGGCGGTGCGGTGGGACGTGCTCGAGCCGCACGCCATCGACATGGGGCTGGCCTTCCAGCTGACCAACTTCATCAGGGACGTCGCCGAGGACCTGCGCCGCGGCCGGGTGTACCTACCGCAGGAGTCACTGGACATGTTCGGCGTCGACCGCGACCGGCTGTGGCGCGGCCGGGTGGACGAGCCGATCCGCAACCTGCTGGCGTGGGAGATCGAGCGGGCTCGTGGCCGGTACGCCGGCGCCGAGCGCGGCGTCGAGCTCGTGCACCCGACCTCCCGCGACTGCCTCCGCACCGCGCTGACGCTCTACTCCGAGATCCTCGACGAGATCGAGCGCGCCGACTACGACGTCTTCCACGGGCGCGTCGCGGTCGGCGCGCGCCGGCGCGCGGACGTCGGTGTCAGAGCCTGGCGGCGGGCCTGGGCCGCACGGCGCGACGGCCCAGCCATACCCACATCGCCAGGGTCACGATCACCATGGCGAAGCCGAACAGCAGATCTTCGACGGGGGCATAGGCGATCCGCCAGCCGATGATGCGGCGCGGGTCGTAGCGCACTACGCCGAGGCCGGTGAGCAACCCGTTCACCACGAGCTGGAACAGCAGGACGATGGCATACGAGGTCCAGAAAGCCTTACGCCGCAGGAGATTCGTCCGAACCAGCACGAGGTCGAGGGTGATCGCGGCGGCGACGGCGAAGAGCGCGAGGATGGTGTAGCTCACGCCCGAGGCTCCGGCTCGTCGCCGATCGACCAGTGCGGCCGGCGGGCGCGGACGGCCTCGAGGGTGAGGACGGCGCAGGCCGGCACGACGATGAAGAACAGCAGCTCCTCCAGTGGCAGGCCGCCGGGCAACGTCACGCCCAGCAGGAACCGCCGGTCGTAGTGCCAGCTGTGCTGCGCGATGGCCACCAGATCCCACGCACCGAAGACGACGACGACGGGTAGCAACGCCAGCGCCAGGCGCCGCCAGCGGGCGTACACCCGGGTGTGCAGGACGAATTCCAGGGGCAGCGTGCCGAGCACGCAGGCGACGAGGATCGCCAGGTAGACGAGATGCCGCACGGTCAGAAGCCGGCCACCTGCGCGCGGCGCTTCACTTCGGTGCCCCGGTTCTCGCGCAGGGCCTCGATGGGTGTGCCCGGCAGCGAGCCGTCGGCGCGGAACAGCCAGTCGACGATCTCCTCGTCCTTGTAGCGGGCGTCGCGCAGCAAGGTGATCACCGACGTGAGCGACTTGACCATGACCCCGTCGTGGATGAACGACGCGGGCACCCGCCGCACCCCCTCGGCGTCGCGCACCGCGACGAGATGCCCGTCGCGGATGTACTGGTGGACGCGGTTCACCGGTACGCCGAGGGCTTCGCCCACCTCCGGGATCGTCATCAGCTCCATGCCCGCAAGCCTGCCACGCGCGGTCAGCGGGGCGTGACCCGCGCGAGCATCGCCCGCGTCCGGTAGTGCGCGGCGACCTGTCCACCCAGCCCGTCGATCGCGGCACCCACTGCCGCGAGCAGCGCGGCACGCCGCTCGTCCGGCAGCACGACGTGGTCGCTGTGCGTCCGGATCAGGGCCAGCCACTCGTCCCGGCGGTAGGCCTGCTCCCAGCGGTACTCGCGCTCCTCGACCGGTTCGAACAGGCCGCTGCCGTCGAGATCGCGTGCGTACGGCGGGTCGTCATTGTCTCTGTGCGGTGCCAGCAGTTCGGGCGCGTGGCGCCGGTACACCTCGTCCAGGACGGCGCGCACGTCGTCGTCGAGCTGGCTGCGGTTCCAGAAGAGCGCCAGCCGCCCGCCGGGGCGCAGCAGCGCGGCGGCCTTGGGCACCCCGACACCTGGGTCGATCCAGTGCCACGCCTGGCCGCAGACGATCAGGTCGAAGTGCCGGTCACCGGCGTCCCATGCCTCGAACGCCGCGACGTCCACCGCGAGGCCGTGGCTGCGCGCGACGGCCGCCATCTGCGGATCGATCTCGACGCCGAGCACGGGCACCCCACGCGCGACGAACAGCCGGCCGGCCTTGCCCGTGCCGCAGCCCACGTCCAGGACGTCGGCGGGGTCGGCCGCGAGGAGGTCGTCGACGAGCTGTGCGGGGTAGCTCGGGCGAGCCGCGTCGTACTCCGCGGCGACCGAGCCGAACGACTCGGCGCGCTGGCGTTCGGTATGCACCCGGTCCGGCATAGACATGCATCGATCTTGGCAGGTGGCTCAGTCGCCGACGCGCCAGACCTCGTCGGGCGGCGCGGGTGAGCGCATCGGCTCGGCATCCGTCAGCGGCCGCGCCTTGCCGACGAAGGCGGCCAGCTCTGTGCCGGCCAGCACCCGGCGCGGGAACATCGCACGCGCGGACGCCCGGCCTATCGCGTCCAGCGGCAGCTGCCCGCGCGACGCGGCGAGCGAGAGGTTGCCGAAGCGCCGCCCCTTCAGCACGCCCGGGTCCGCGATGGCGGCCGCCGACGGCAGCGACCGGCGGATGGCAGCCAGCAGCCGGCGCCCGAACTCCTGCGGCGGGCCGTCGGCCACGTTGACCAGCAACACGCCGTCGGGGCGCAGCACGCGTGCGGCGTCGGCCATGAACTCCGCGCTGGTCAGCTCCGCGGGCACCCGGCCGCCCTGGAACGCGTCCAGCACGAGCAGGTCGGCGCTGCCGCCGGCCAGCGCGGCTACCCCCTCCCGCCCGCCGACCGGCCGGATGCGGACCCGGGTACCGCGGTCGAACGGGAGCCGCTGCCGGATCAGCGCGGTCAGCTGGGCATCCGGCTCGAGGACGATCTGTGACGAGCCGGGGCGGACCGAGCCGAGGAAACGCGCGAACGTGCACGCCCCGCCACCGACGTGGGTGACCGCCAGCGGGCCGGGCGGCATGGCGTCGACGACGTCCGCGAACGCCTGCATGTACTCGAAATCGAGGTACTCGGGGTCGTCCAGATCGACGTAGGACTGCCGGATCCGGTCCAGCAGCAGCAGCCAGCCTCCGGGGCGATCGGCGTCGGCGAGCAGCTCCGCGGCACCCGCCGAGAACGGGAGTGCGGCGGCCGTGAGATCCACCTCGTCGCCCCGCACATCCCCAGGGTAGGTGTTTTCCCAGGGCCGGAGAGCGGAGCGTCACCCAGGCACCGCCCGGATCGCCCGTAGAATCGGCCGCGTGTACACGGCGACCGCGGATCCTCTGGTCGGCCGCACGCTCGAAGGCCGGTACCGGATCCTCGACCGCATCGCGCGGGGCGGGATGTCCACTGTGTACTCCGCCGTCGACGAGCGGCTCGACCGGCTCGTCGCCGTCAAGGTGATGTCCTCGGCGCTGTCGGCCGACCCCGCCTTCAGTGACCGGTTCACCCGTGAGGCGCGCGCCGCGGCCCGGCTGACGCACCTGAACACCGTCTCCGTCTACGACCAGGGCTCGGACTTCACGGGTGGCGGCCACCACGTGTTCCTCGTCATGGAGCTCGTCGAGGGGCGCACGCTGCGCGACCTGCTCCGCGAGCGCGGCAAGCTCTCCCCCGCCGCGGCCGTCTCGATCATGGAGCCGGTGCTCAGCGCGCTGTCGGCGGCGCATCGCGCCGGCATCGTGCACCGCGACGTCAAGCCGGAGAACATCCTGCTGTCGGACGAGGGCATCGTGAAGGTCGCGGACTTCGGGCTGGCGCGCGCGGTGGAGTCTGACGCGTCCGCCACGCGCACCGGCCTGATGATGGGCACGGTCGCGTACTGCGCACCCGAGCAGATCAGCAAGGGTCACGCCGACCAACGTTCCGACGTCTACGCGGCCGGCATCGTGCTGTTCGAGCTGCTCACCGGCGGCCCGCCGTACAAGGGCGACTCCGCGATGAACATCGCGTACCAGCACGTGCACGCGCGGGTACCTGCGCCGTCGTCGCGGGTGAAGGGCATCCCGTCGGAGATCGACGAGCTGGTCGTGAACGCCACCGACAGCGACCCCGCCTGCCGGCCGGTCGACGCCGGAACGTTCCTCGCCGAACTCGCCGACGTG
>JAVHVL010000311.1:0-10410 GCA_032160565.1 Pseudonocardiales bacterium
AGTTGGAGTCGACGAGCAGCTGCCCCTCCGCGGTGCGCGCGTAGCCGCCGACGAGGAGCGCGGCGCCGGAGAGCGAGGAGCGCAGGATGAGCACGTCGCGGGCGTGGGCATACGGCGCGCGGGGCTCGGCGTGCAGGTCGTCGCCGTCGTCCCAGATGGCGAGCAGGCCGGCATCGGCGACGGGTGCGTACGCGGCCGCGCGAGTGCCGATGACCGCCCGTACCGCGCCGCGGCGGACGGCCAGCCAGCGCCGGTACCGCTCGGCCGGGCCGAGATCGGCCGAGAGCGCGACGTGCTGCCCGGTGCCCAGGATCGCGGTGGTGGCGGCGTCCAGCCGCGCGAGGTCGCGGGCGTCGGGGACCACCACGACGGCGCCCCGCCCTGCGGCGAGGGCGGTCTGCATCGCCTCCGCGAGCCGCTCCGGCCAGGCCTCCCCCGGCAGAGCCGTCCAGACCGCCCGCGCGGGCCGCCCGGACCCGACCGCCGCGAGGAACGCGGTGCCTGCGCGGTAGCGCTCGAAGCCGGTGTGGGCGGGCGGACCGGGGATCCCGGCCACCGGGGCCGGCTTCGCCTCGGCGCCCGCGTGCCGCGCCGGCACCCCGAGCCGCACGACGTCGACGAAGTTGCCCGCCCACCGGTCCGCGACCGCGCGGAACAGCGCGGTGGTCTCCGCGGTCAGCACCGGCTCGTCGCCGACGGTGCGCTCGAGGAAGGCCAGCGTGCCGTCGTGCTCGCTGACGGCGCGGCGCTCGAGCACGTAGCCGTCGACGAGCCGGCCGGCGAACCGGACCCGTACCCGGGAACCCGCCGTGACCGTGGTGTGCAGGGCAGCTGGGACGAGGTAGTCGAACGGGCGGTCGAGATGCGGCAGGGGCACGTCGACCATGAGCCGGGCGACCGGGTCGGCCGCGGCCGGTTCCCGTGCGGCGCGCGGGGCGGGGCGGCGACTCGTCACGCGCCCACTCCTACCAGGCCGCAGCGACGGTTCGGCGGGCTCGGCGCGGCAGCCGGCCACTCCGGACATGCCTTGGCCCCGCAGCGGGCCGGCTCTGCGGGAGCGCGGCTGCTACGGGGCCAGGTCGACAGATCAGCCGTTCGCGAGCTTTGCGAGCTGCTCGGCGCGGTCGGTGCGCTCCCAGGTGAAGTCCGGCAGCTCGCGGCCGAAGTGGCCGTACGCCGCGGTCTGCGCGTAGATCGGCCGCTTCAGGTCGAGGTCGCGGATGATCGCCGCCGGGCGCAGGTCGAAGGTCTGCAGCACCGCCTCGGAGATGCGCGCCGGGTCGACGGTCTCGGTGCCGAACGTCTCGATGAACAGACCGACCGGCTCGGCCTTGCCGATCGCGTACGCGACCTGGACCTCGCACTTGGTGGCGAGCTTGGCCGCGACGACGTTCTTGGCCACCCAGCGCATCGCGTACGCGGCGGAGCGGTCCACCTTCGACGGATCCTTGCCGGAGAACGCGCCGCCGCCGTGTCGGGCGTAGCCGCCGTAGGTGTCGACGATGATCTTGCGGCCGGTCAGGCCGGCGTCACCCATCGGGCCACCGATCTCGAAGCGGCCGGTGGGGTTGACCAGAAGCCGGTAACCCTCGGTGTCCAGGCCCGCCAGCTTGGCCAGCACGGGGCGCACGACGTGCTCCTCGACGTCCGGCTTGAGCAGCGTGTCCAGGTCGATGTCCCCTGCGTGCTGGCTGGACAGCACGACGGTGTCCAGGCGGACCGGCTTGTCGTCGACGTACTCGATCGTGACCTGCGTCTTGCCGTCCGGGCGCAGGTACGGCACGGTGCCGTCCTTGCGTACCGCACTGAGCTGCTCGGCGAGCCGGTGCGCCAGTGCGATGGGCAGCGGCATGAGCTCGGGCGTCTCGTCGCAGGCGAAGCCGAACATCAGCCCCTGGTCGCCGGCACCCTGCCGCTCGAGCGGGTCCTCGACGTTCTCGCCGGTGCGCGCCTCGTAGGCGTTGTCGACGCCCTGCGCGATGTCCGGCGCCTGCGCGCCGATCGCGACGTTGACCCCGCACGATGCCCCGTCGAAGCCCTTGCGGGAGGAGTCGTAGCCGATCTCGAGGATGCACTCGCGGACGATCGTCGGGATGTCGGCGTAGGCCTCGGTCGTGACCTCCCCGGCGACGTGGACCTGCCCGGTGGTGATGAGGGTCTCGACGGCCACGCGGCTGTCAGCGTCCTGCGCGAGCAGGGCGTCGAGGATCGAGTCGCTGATCTGGTCGGCGATCTTGTCGGGGTGTCCCTCGGTGACGGACTCAGAGGTGAACAGGCGGCGGGTCACAAGCGCTCCGGGATTGGGGTACGAAGGGGATCTCGTGGAGTCTAACGGCCCGGGTCTGCGACCCGTGCATCGAAGCGGGGCACAGTGTCTAGCGTGACAACCGGGCCACGACGGCGTCCCACACCGCCGCGGCGAGCAGCGCCTTCGGCCCCAGCGGCACCGCGCGCTCGAACCCGTCGATTCCCAGGATCACCGCGGCGTTGTCCGGCTGCCCGAACGCCTTGCCTGCGCCGACCGCGTTGACGACGAGCAGATCGCAGCCCTTCCGGGTCAGCTTCGCCCGGCCGTGGGCGAGCACTGTGCCGCTGGCGTCACCGGTCTCGGCCGCGAACCCGACGAGCAGCTGCCCCGGGCGGCGGCCGGCAACCAGCTCGGCCAGCACGTCGGGGTTTTCCTCGAGGGCGATCGGCGGGGGGCCGGCGCCGGACTTCTTGATCTTGTGATCGACGTAACCGGTGGGGCGGAAGTCCGCGACGGCAGCGGCCATGACCACCGCGTCGGCGTCCTCGGCCGCCTTGTGCACGGCGGCGCGGAGGTCGGCGGTGCTGCCGACCCGCACGACGTCGGCGCCGGACGGATCAGGCAGGTCCACATTCGCCGCGATGAGCGTCACCCGGGCACCACGCGCGGCAGCGACGGTGGCCAGTGCGTAACCCTGCTTGCCGGACGAGGCGTTGCCGAGGAACCGGACCGGGTCGAGGGGCTCACGAGTGCCCCCTGCGCTCACGACGACGTGCCGGCCGGCGAGGTCACTTGGCAGCGCGTCCGAGCGCGCGAGGAGGAGTTCGGCGAGCTGGGCGATCTCGGCGGGCTCGGGGAGCCGCCCCTTACCGGTGTCGGTGCCGGTGAGGCGCCCGGTGGCCGGCTCGAGCACTAATGCGCCGCGCCGCCGCAGGGTGGCGACGTTGTCGACAGTGGCGGCGTGCTCCCACATCTCGGTGTGCATGGCCGGCGCGAACAGGATCGGGCAGCGGGCCGTGAGCAGCGTGTTGGTCAGCAGGTCGTCGGCGAGGCCATGGGCCGCACGGGCGAGCAGGTCGGCGGTGGCCGGTGCCACGACGACGAGGTCGGCCTGCCGGCCCAGTTGCACGTGCGGGATCTCGTCGGCGGCGGTCCAGACGTCCTCGGCGACGGGGTGGTGCGACAGCGCGGCCCAGGTGGCCGCGCCCACGAACTTCAGCGCCGACGCCGTCGGGATGACGGTGACGTCATGACCGGATTCGGTCAGTTTGCGCAGCAGATCGGCGGCCTTGTACGCGGCGATCCCCCCGGAGACGCCCAGGAGGACGCGCCGCCTGTCGGCCATGGCCGGATTAGCCTTCCGACGGCTTGAACTCGATGAGGTCGGAGTTGATCTCGCGCAGCGCGATGGACAGCGGCTTCTCCTGCGGCGCGGTCTCCACGAGCGGCCCGACGTACTCGAGCAGCCCCTCGCCGAGCTGGCTGTAGTACGCGTTGATCTGCCGCGCGCGCTTGGCCGCGATGATGACGAGGGCGTACTTCGACTGCGTGCGGTCGAGCAGCTCGTCGATCGGCGGGTTGGTGATGCCTTCGGGGGCGGACACGATTCCGGGCACGTCGCGACTCTCTGGTTGGCTGATTGGAATGGCGGCCGGGCCGATTACCGGCAGTCCGCCTCGATCAATGCTACCAATTCCGCGGCTGCGTGGCCGACATCGTCGTTGACGACGACCGCGTCGAACTCCGGTTCGGCCGCCATCTCCACCGCCGCGCGGGCCAGCCTGGCCTCGATGACGGCCGGTGGCTCGGTGCCGCGACCGACCAGCCGGCGCTCCAGCTCCTCCCATGACGGGGGTGCCAAGAACACCAGGCACGCCTCGGGGAGCGACGCGCGGACCTGCCGCGCGCCCTGCAGCTCGATCTCCAGAAGCGCCGGCGTGCCCGCGGCCAGGTGGTCGAGCACCGGCTGCCGAGGCGTGCCGTAGAGATTTCCGGCGAATTCCGCGTATTCGAGCAGTTCGCCCGCCTCGACCATCCGGGCGAACTCGTCGCGTGAGACGAACCGGTACTCGACGCCGTCGCGCTCCCCCGGCCGCGGCGCGCGCGTGGTGCAGGAGACCGACACCCAGATGTGCGGATAGCGCTCCCGGATGGCCGCCACCACCGTGCCCTTCCCGACTCCTGACGGCCCGGAGAGGACGGTCAGTCGGCTGGGCATGTCGGCAACTTACCGGGCAAGGTCACCGGGCGCGCAGCACCGCCACGCCGTCGCCGGTCAGCTCGTCGAGGGTCTGCGTGCGGCCCGTCATCGCAAAGGCGAGCGCGGCGCCGGGGCCGCGGACGAGCGCGCCGGTGCCCGCGCTCCAGCCCACGTCGGACGCCTCGAAACGCAGCCCTTGATGCAGGCCGGCCGGGACGAAAGCGCGGCGCGCCTTCCGCCCGGCCAGCATGTCCAGCGCGACGACGAGCGCCTCGGGTGGGAAGCGGACGGGCAGGCCGAGCGGCAGTCGCAGATCCTGTCCGTGGACGACGAGTTCCGTCAGCGGCGCCTCGTGGCCGAACGTCGGCGGATGGAACGGATTGCGCGCGTTTTCGCGCAGGCCGGCTGCGAGCTGCGGCAGTGGCCGCTCGGCGAAGGCCCGCGTGGCTCGGTCGTTGGCCCTGGCGAAGCTGCCGCGGGCCGCGACCAGGTGGCCGAGGAACCTCGACAGCGGCGTGGCCAGCGGCATCAGCAGGTGCCCGGCGACCTGATGGACCGTCCAGTCCCCGCAGCAGCTCGGAGTCCGCGCCTGCGCCGGGGTGAGCGTGCCCAGAACGTCCGCGAGGGTCAGCCGCTCGGCGGCGATCAGGTCCAGTGTCGACACCGGCCAGACGCTACCGCCGCGGCGGCCCCGCTCCCCGTTGAGTGGCGACCCCGCTCCCCGTTCAGTGGCGACTTCGACGTTGAGTGGCGCGCTCTAGCGCGCCGCTCGACCTCCAAAGCGCCACTCGACAGTTCGGAGTCCGATCAGGGGATATGTCACTCGGCGGGAGGGGGTGGGTCGGTCCGAGTCCGGCTACGGCAAGATTCCTTCTCTCAGAGCTCCTAGGAATGGAGTGGACGTTGCTCATCGGAGTAGTCCGCGAATCCCGGCCCGGCGAGACGCGGGTCGCCGCCACGCCAACTACCGTCATGCAGCTGTCCGGCCTCGGCTACGAGGTGCTCGTCGCCGCGGGCGCCGGATCCCGGGCGAGCCTGGGTGACGACGCGTACGCGGAGGCGGGCGCGCGGATCGGCACCGAGGCGCAGGCGTGGGGCGCCGACATCGTCTTCAAGGTGAACGCGCCCTCGCCTGAGGAGATCGCCAAGCTCCGGGACGGCGCGACGCTGGTGAGCCTGATCAGCCCCGCCCTGGACCCCGAGCTCGTCGAGGCGCTCGCGCAGCGGCCGATCACCGTCCTGGCGATGGATGCGGTGCCGCGGATCTCGCGCGCGCAGTCGCTCGACGTGCTCAGCTCGATGGCCAACATCGCCGGGTACCGCGCCGTCGTCGAGGCGGCGCACGTCTTCGGCCGGTTCTTCACCGGCCAGGTGACCGCCGCGGGCAAGGTGCCGCCGGCGAAGGTCCTCGTGGCCGGCGCAGGTGTCGCTGGGCTCGCTGCGATCGGTACGGCCAGCAGCCTGGGCGCCATCGTCCGGGCCACGGACGCGCGTGCCGAGGTCGGCGAACAGGTCCGGTCGATGGGCGCGGAGTTCCTGCCGGTTGAGGTCGCCGAGCAGCAGGTCAGCGCCGACGGCTACGCCAAGGAGACGTCGGAGGAGTTCAACCGGCGCGCCGCACAGCTCTACGCCGAGCAGGCCAAGGACGTGGACATCATCGTGACCACGGCCCTCATCCCGGGAAAGCCGGCGCCCCGGCTGATCACCGAGGAGATGGTCGGGAGCATGCGCCCCGGCAGCGTCATCGTCGACATGGCCGCGCAGCAGGGCGGCAACGTCGCCGGCTCCGTCGCAGGCGAGGTGGTCGTCACCGAAAACCAGGTGTCGATCATCGGTTACACCGACCTCCCCGCGCGGCTGCCCACCCAGGCCTCGCAGCTGTACGGGACGAACCTCGTCAACCTGATGAAGCTGCTGACGCCGGGCAAGGACGGCGAGCTGGTCCTGGACTTCGAGGACGTCGTGCAGCGCTCGATGACGGTGGTGCGCAACGGCGAGAAGACCTGGCCGCCGCCGCCCGTGCAGGTGTCGGCGGCGCCGCCGGTCGCCGCGGCCCCGCCCGCTGCGGCGAAGGAGCCGAAGGCGCCGCCGCCGCCCAGCCGCAAGTTCGTCGTCGTGGGGATCGCCGCGGCCGTGCTGTTCCTGATCACCGCGTTCTCGCCCAACCAGCTGATCCAGCACTTCACCGTGTTCTCGCTGGCGATCGTGATCGGCTACTACGTGATCGGCCACGTGCACCACGCGCTGCACACGCCGTTGATGTCGGTGACGAACGCGATCTCCGGGATCATCGTGGTCGGCGCCCTGCTGCAGATCGGCCATGCGGACACGGTGATCACCGTGCTGTCGTTCGTCGCGATCCTCGTGGCGAGCATCAACGTCTTCGGTGGCTTCACCGTGACTCGCCGCATGCTCAGCATGTTCACGCGGAACTGACCAGAGGGCTGACCGGATGACTTCCGACCGATCACTTGTGGAGCGAGCATGACGGCCGCTACCGCCGCGCAGGCGGCCTATATCGTTGCCGCGCTGTTGTTCATCCTCAGCCTGGCCGGGCTGTCCAAGCACGAGACGGCCAAGTCCGGCAACACGTTCGGCATCGCCGGAATGGCGATCGCGCTGGTGGCCACGATCGGCCTCGCCTCGCGCAGCATTGCCGCCACGGGGATCGCCATGATCGTCGTCGCGATGGTGATCGGTGCCGCGATCGGGATCTGGCGCGCGCGCCGCGTCGAGATGACCGGCATGCCGGAGCTGATCGCGATGCTGCACAGCTTCGTCGGTATCGCGGCCGTGCTCGTAGGCTGGGACGGCTACTACTCCGTCGAGGCCAAGGGCAACGCGCAGACGGAGGTCGCCGGGTCGGTGCTGCGCATCCACCACGCCGAGGTCTTCATCGGGGTCTTCATCGGGGCGGTCACCTTCACCGGATCGATCGTGGCCTTCCTGAAGCTGTCGGCCCGCATCAGGTCCAACCCGCTGATGCTGCCGGGCCGCAACCTGCTCAACATCGGCGCGGTCGTCGCGTTCATCGCGCTCACGATCGCCTTCGTGGCCAAGCCGAACCTCGGGCTGCTGATCGCGGTCACGGCGATCGCGCTGGCCCTCGGCTGGCACCTGGTGGCGTCCATCGGCGGCGGAGACATGCCCGTCGTGGTGTCGATGCTCAACAGCTACTCCGGCTGGGCGGCCGCGGCATCCGGCTTCCTGCTCGACAACAACCTGCTCATCATCACCGGCGCGCTCGTGGGCTCCTCCGGTGCCTACCTGTCCTACATCATGTGCCAGGCGATGAACCGTTCGTTCATCTCGGTGATCGCGGGCGGCTTCGGCAACGAGGGCGGCACCGGCGAGGAGAAGGACTACGGCGAGCACCGCGAGATCACCGCCCAGGACACCGCGGAGCTGCTCAAGGACGCGTCGTCGGTGATCATCACGCCCGGCTACGGCATGGCCGTCGCGCAGGCGCAGTACCCGGTTGCCGACCTCACCCGCAAGCTGCGCGAGCGCGGCGTTGAGGTGCGCTTCGGCATCCACCCGGTGGCCGGGCGGCTGCCCGGGCACATGAACGTGCTGCTCGCCGAGGCGAAGGTGCCCTACGACATCGTCCTCGAGATGGACGAGATCAACGACGACTTCGCGGACACATCCGTCGTGCTCGTCATCGGCGCGAACGACACGGTGAACCCGGCAGCCATGGACGACCCCAGCAGCCCGATCGCAGGAATGCCGGTGCTGCACGTCTGGGAGGCCAAGCACGTCATCGTGTTCAAACGGTCGATGAACACCGGATACGCGGGTGTGCAGAACCCCCTGTTCTTCAAGGAGAATTCCCAGATGCTCTTCGGTGACGCGAAGGAGCGGGTGGAGGACATCCTCAAGGCACTGTGAGCCGCGCGGGCGGGCGCGTCTCGCCGGCCGACCGCAGTAGGGTCGAGCCATGGAGTTCCGACACCTGGGCGACTCCGGTCTGGTCGTGTCAGTGGTCGGGCTGGGCACCAACAACCTCGGCATGAAGCTCGATGACGAGCAGAGCCGCGAGGTCGTGTACGCGGCCCTGGACCAAGGCATCACCCTCATCGACACGGCCGACACCTACGGCGCGTCCGAGGAGCGGCTCGGGCGCTTGCTCGAGGGGCGGCGCGACGATGTGGTGCTCGCCACCAAGTTCGGTGGCAACGCCCGCGCGCGCGGCAACGACAACGGTGCGGACTGGGGCGCGCGCGGCTCGCGGCGTTACGTCCGCCGAGCCGTCGAGGCGTCGCTGCGACGGTTGCGAACCGACTGGATCGACCTCTACCAGCTGCACTTTCCCGACGAGTCGACACCGATCGCCGAGACGCTTTCGGCCCTCGACGATCTCGTGCGCGAGGGCAAGGTGCGCTATGTCGGCAGCTCCAACTTCACCGGCTGGCAGGTCGCCGACGCCGAGTGGACCGCGCGCACCCGCGGACTCGAGCGGTTCGTCAGCGCCCAGAACGAGTACAGCTGGCTGAAACGCGACATCGAGCGTGACGTAGTGCCCGCGCTGGAGGAGTACGGCATAGGGCTGCTGCCGTACTTCCCGCTCGCGAGCGGGCTGCTCAGTGGCAAGTACCGGCGCGGCGAGCCGGCACCGGAGGGCAGCCGCCTGCAGATGTGGGGCCGGGAGAGCGCCCTCACCGACGAGGCGTTCGACATCATCGAGGGGCTCGAGGCGTTCGCGAAGGCCCGCTCCGTGTCGCTGCTGCACGTGGCCATCGGCGGGCTCGCGGCGCAACCGGCCGTTGCGAGCGTGATCGCCGGCGCAACGTCGCGTGCACAGGTCGAGGCGAATGTCGCGGCCGCATCGTGGCAGCCGACCCTCGACGACCTCGCCGAGTTGGACGAGCTGACCGGGTGAGCAGCGGCCCGGGCCCGATCACCGCTGACGGGTGCGCGGTCGACGTCTACACCCGGCTGCCGGCGCTCGGCGAGCCGGAGATCGTGCACGGCGCGGTCCCCGCCGGGGCGACGGTCCTGGACCTCGGCTGCGGGTCCGGCCGGGTGGCGCACGGGCTCATCGAGCTGGGGCACCGGGTCGTCGGAGTGGACCAGTCCGCCGAGATGCTCGAGCACGTACGCGGCGCCGAGACGGTCCATGCGCCCATCGCCGGCCTGCGGCTGGACCGGCGCTTCGACGCCGTGCTTCTCGCCAGCCACCTGGTCAACTGCCCCGACAGCGGGGAGCGGCGGGCACTGTGGGCGACCGCCGCGCGGCACCTGGCACCGGGCGGGCGGGCGATCGTGGAATGGCATCCGCCGTCGTGGTTCGACACCGTCCCCGCCGGCGCAGGGGCGCTCGGTGAGCTTCGCGTCGAGCTCACCGACGTGGTGTGTGCCGGCGACCTGCTCAGCGCGACCGTGCGGTACTGGAGCGACTCAGAGCTCTGGACGCAGGCGTTCACGGCGCGGCGGCTGACCGAGCGGGACCTCGAGCGCGAGCTCGCCGAGAGTGGGCTCCGCTTCGATGGCTGGCTGACCGACGACCACGCCTGGTTCGCGGCGGCCGCCCCGCTCTAGCCAGCGGCAACCGGCGCACCGCTAGCGTGTAGCCACCGCCGAACCCGCCCGGGAGGCTGCCATGGAGCACGGTCCCCTGCCGGACCTGGTCGACACGACGCCCACGCGGGAGACCCTGCATCACCTCGCCGAGCACGTCATGGCCGCCGAGCAGTTCGCCGCCAACCACGAGCTCGCCCTCGGCGTCAGCCCCGGCGGGTTCGCGACGGGGTGGTTCCCCGGGCCGGACGGGCATTCACGGCGGATCAGGATCGAGGGCGCTGCGCTGATCCGTGAGACTGAGCTGTTCGCCGAGAAGGAGAAGATCGCGCCGCCGTTCGACGAGGCTGCCGCGGGGCTGCTCTACGCGTGGTGGGCGCTCGGTGCCGCCGTCCTGGCCACCGTCGAACCGCACGCCGGAGAGTCGGTCAGCACGGGGATC
>JAVHVL010000356.1:0-7480 GCA_032160565.1 Pseudonocardiales bacterium
GGCGGACGGCAGCCAGCACGCTGCGGCAGGCGCACGGGCTGCGGTGGGAGGTCGAGGTCGACGAAGCCGTCGCCACCCTGCTGGCCGGGTGCGACGGCGCGCTGCCGCTGCGCGTGCCGGTCGGGCTGCTGGCCGCGTCCCTGGAGGCGCCCGCAGCCGACGTCGCCCGCGCTCTGGTGCCGGTGGTGCGGGACCTCGTGGGGCGCGGCTTCCTCGAGCCGGGGGGCCCCAGGTGAAGGCCGTGGTCCAGCGGGTCAGCAGCGCCGCGGTCCGCGTCGAGGGCGAGTCGGTAGGGCAGATCGGCGTGGGGCTGCTGGTGTTCGTCGGGGTCACCCACGACGACACCGCCGACGCCGCCGTCGCGCTCGCTCGCAAGGTGCACGGGCTGCGCATCCTGCGCGGCGAGCTCAGCGTCGCCGACGTGCCGGGGGCCGGGATCCTCGCGGTCAGCCAGTTCACGCTCTACGGGGACGCCCGCAAGGGGCGGCGCCCGACGTGGGCAGCGGCCGCGCCGGGCGCGGTCGCGGAGCCGCTGGTCGACGTGGTCGTCGCCGAGCTGCGCCGCCTCGGCGCGAAGGTGGCGACGGGCGTCTTCGGCGCCGACATGCAGGTCGAACTGGTCAACGACGGGCCGATCACCCTGCTCCTGGAGACGTGACCCGAGACGTGACCCGAGACGTGACCCGAGACGTGAGCGGCGCTGTGCGACGCCTGAGCGAATTCCGGCTGACGGGCGGTTTCGGGAACACACAGGGCGGGGCAACACGTTCATCAGATGAACCAAAACGGTCGCCCCGACGAATCAGTCGGCGAGGCCCCTGTTCTTCGACACTGAGGTGGTTTTACCGATCGTGACTACGCCCCGCAGCGCTACGTCCCGTTCTTCAGGCGCGCGCCGGCCCGCTACCGGCGCGAAGTCCCGCACGTCCGCATCCGAAACTCGAATCACCACGCGGGGTCACCGCAGCAGCCGCTCCGCCGCCCCCGCTGAGCCGCAGGTGCCGGCCGAGGCCCTCGCTCCGGCGGACCCGAACATCGACCTCGACAGCGAGATCGACAGCGCCGAGGCCCGTGCTGACGCCACCGCTGAGGCCGGCGTCGAGGCGGTCTCGGAGGCGGTCGCCGACGGGGCCTTGAAGCCGGCTTCCGAGCTGGACGAGATGGCTGCTTCGGCTGACCTCGTCCGGGTGTACCTGAACGAGATCGGCAAGGTCGCGCTGCTCACCGCCGCGGACGAGGTGGAGCTCGCGAAGCGCATCGAGGCCGGGCTGTACGCGGGTCACCTGCTCGCGTCCGGCAACAACTTCAGCGCCGCGCGCAAGCGGGAGCTCCGTGCCCTGGTGGTCGACGGCGACCGGGCGAAGGACCACCTGCTGCGCGCCAACCTGCGGCTCGTCGTATCGCTCGCGAAGCGGTACACCGGCCACGGCATGCCGTTCCTGGACCTGATCCAGGAGGGCAACCTCGGCCTGATCCGCGCCGTCGAGAAGTTCGACTACGCCAAGGGCTTCAAGTTCTCCACGTACGCGACGTGGTGGATCCGCCAGGCGATCAGCCGGGCAATGGCCGACCAGTCGCGCACCATCCGGCTGCCCGTGCACCTCGTCGAGCAGGTCAACAAGCTGCAGCGCATCCGGCGGGAGCTCAACCAGGAGCTCAGCCGGGAGGCGAACCACGCCGAGCTGGCCGCGCAGCTGGACATCACCGAGGATCGTGTCCGCGAGCTCATCGACCTGTCCCGCGACCTGGTCAGCCTGGACCAGACGGTAGGCACCGAGGACGACGCCTCCCTCGGCGACTTCATCGCCGACGAGCGTGCGACGTCAGCGGCCGAGACGAGCGTGGAAGCCGGGCTGATGCGGGCGCAGCTCGGCGAGGTGCTCGACGGCCTGGAGGCACGCGAGGCGGCGGTCGTGCGGATGCGCTACGGCCTGGACGGCGGGCAGCCGAAGACCCTGGACGAGATCGGCCGGGCGTTCAAGCTGTCCCGCGAGCGAATTCGTCAGATCGAGCGGGAGACGATGGCCAAGCTGCGCCACCCGTCACGGGCGCAGGTGTTGCGCGATTATCTGGACACCTGAGCCCGGATCGTCCCGTCGGTCCGTGCAGCGGCACGGCGGTACGCCTAGGATCCAGCCGTGAGTCATCACTCCGATCTGATCGACACGACCGAGATGTACCTGCGGACCGTGTACGAGCTCGAGGAGGAGGGCGTCGTCCCGCTGCGGGCGCGGATCGCCGAGCGGCTCGGCCAGAGCGGGCCTACCGTCAGTCAGACCGTGGCTCGCATGGAGCGCGACGGGCTGCTGCACGTGGCCAATGACCGGCACCTTCTGCTGACCGAAAAGGGGCGGCACGAGGCGGTCGGCGTCATGCGCAAGCACCGGCTGGCCGAGCGGCTGCTCGCCGATGTGATCGGGCTGGACTGGGACGAGCTGCACATCGAGGCCTGCCGGTGGGAACACGTGATGAGCGAGGCCGTGGAGCGGCGCATCGTCGCACTGCTGGACAAGCCCCTCGTCTGCCCGCACGGGAACCCCATTCCGGGGCTGGACGAGTTGGGGCTGCCCTTCGCCGCGGTCGACGACCAGAGCACGCTGGTCAGCCTCACCGCCGCGGCGAACGGGTCCGCGGACACCGTGACCGTCGATCGCATCAGCGAGCAGATCCAGCCCGACGCCGCGCTCATGCGGCGGCTCAGCGCCGCGGCGGTACGGCCTGGCCGTCATATCCACATCGCCTCCGCCGACGGCGGGGTCGAGGTGTGGACCGACGGCGAGCGTACGGCCCTGGACACGCATGTCAGCGACCATGTCTTCGTGCGGCTCAGCTGAGCTGATTTTCTCCCCTTCGTATCCTCCCGCCGGCCTCATGTCGGCGCTCGTGCTGCCGATCGTGTAGCTGCCGATGATCTCTGCGGCGGCCGTACTGCGGTCGCCCGCAGCGGCTCCGGGCTGGCGGGCACCGGCGATCGCGTCGACTTCTGCGCTGCAGGAAGGGAAGAAGTCGGCGACCGATGCTTCCGCGGCGCTTCTTCCGCCTGTTCGCGGCGGCTGGGCAGAAGCGCAGCACGCCTTGGAAATCGGGGGGGTTGGCCGGCAGCGCGATTTCGCTGCCGGCCTCCCCGGCCCGTCTGCGGTCCAGCGGCCCCGCCATTGATGGGCGCCGCTATGGGATCAGCCACTGCTCCGCCGAAATGCGGGCAGGCGCACCACGGCCGCCGGGTACGATGACTTGACCGCGAGCCACCGCAGCCTCGCCGCTCAGCCCTAGCAACACCGGCACCGGCACCGGCACACTGCGACACCCTCCGCGCCACTGCGCGGGGCGCGCGCCGGTGCACTCTGACCGCAATGGGGCTGAGCAGTCGACCCGCCTCCATGATCGAAAGGGCAGACGGTGGTTCACGACCCGCAGGGATTCCTCAAGCACGCCCGCGTCGACACGCCCAAGCGCGCGGCGGCCGAGCGGGTTCGTGACTGGCAGCCGATCTACCTGCGCGCACCGGGCGAGGTCGTCGCCGAGCAGGCATCGCGTTGCATGGACTGCGGCGTCGCGTTCTGCCATAGCGGCTGTCCCCTCGGCAACCTGATCCCCGAGTGGAACGAATTCGTCGCCCGCGACGACTACGCCAGCGCGAGTGAGCGGCTGCACGCCACCAACAACTTCCCCGAATTCACCGGGTGGATCTGCCCCGCGCCGTGCGAGGCGGCCTGCGTGCTGGCCCTGAACACCGATCCCGTGACGATCAAGCAGGTGGAGGTGACCATCGTCGAGCGGGCCTTCGACGACGGCCGCCTCGGCCCGCAGCCCCCCGCGGAGCGGACCGGCACGTCCGTAGCGGTGATCGGCTCGGGCCCCGCCGGGCTGGCCGCCGCACAGCAACTCACCCGGGCAGGGCACGACGTAACGGTGTTCGAGCGCGACGACCGCGTCGGCGGGCTGCTGCGCTACGGAATCCCGGACTTCAAGATGCCCAAGGACATCATCGACCGCCGCCTGGCACAGATGTCTGCCGAAGGGACCGTGTTCCGGGTCAACTCGAACATCGGCCCGAAGGAGGCGGCCACGCTGCGCGAACAGTTCGACGCGATCGTGCTCGCCGTCGGCGCCCTGGCCCCGCGCGAGCTGACCAACCCGGGACGCGAGCTGCGCGGCGTGCATCAGGCGATGACCTACCTGCCGCAGGGCAACCGGGTACAGGCCGGTGACAGCACCGCTCCAGAGCTCGACGCCGCGGGCAAGCACGTGATCCTCCTCGGCGGGGGCGAGACCGCCGCCGACTGCCTCGGCACCTCCAACCGGCAGGGCGCGACTTCGGTGACCGTGCTGGACCACAACCCGCGCCCGACGCCGCGCGCCACCCTGATCAACCCGGTGTGGCCGTCGGCGCCGAACAGTCGGGGGATCTCGCCCGCACACGACGAAGGAGTGCACGAGGCGTGGGCCCGCGAGGTCGTCGAGTTCCTCGGCGACCAGTCCGGCGCGGTCCGGGCCGTGGTCGTGGAAGAGGTCGAGATCGTGCGCATCGACGGGCGGCGGGAATTCCGCCCGGTCGCCGGTTCGCGTACCGAGCTCCCCGCCGATCTGGTCCTGCTCGCTGCGGGCTTCGTCGGCACCGACGTCCCGGACCTGCTCGACGCCCTCGGCGTGGACCGGGATCCGGTCCGCGGGACCGCCGTCGTGGGCGACAGCTGGCGCACGTCGGCCGAGCGCGTCTACGCATGCGGCGACGCCAGCCGCGGCGCGTCGCTGGTGGTCTGGGCCATCGCGGAGGGGCGGGCCTGCGCCGCCGCGGTGGACGATGCACTCACCGGCGGCTCCGAGCTGCCCGACCCGGTCCGGCCGCACGCCGTGTCGCTCTGACCGGGCGTCCATCGGCTCACGCCGAGCGGGGTAGCCGCAGCTTGGGCAACCGGCGCGGGTCGAGCCCGCGGGCGAGAGCCGCGAGAAGCAGATCGGCAGCGCTGTACCCCGGATCGCTGAACACCGCCTGCTCCGCGGCGATACTGGCGAGCGCGCCGTTGCCGGAGCGCCAGCAACACCATCCGAACAGGAACAGCGGACTGGCGTCGTAGGGCGGCGGTAGCCGTCGCGCGAGCTCGCGCCACAGTGGCCGGCCGTCCACCCGCCCGTCGTCGGTGGCCATCCACAGCGAGTCGCGGATCGGGTACCCGCTCAGCGCTACACCGAAGCGCGCCACCTCGTCGTCGGAAAGCTCGAAGGCGGTGCCGCTTACGTCGGCGCGACGGGCCGCGGCGAACAGCGCCCGCTTGGCCGAGCGTTCGTGCCGCGACCCGTGCCCGTCCAGCACGGCCTGCACTGCGGCGTCCTCGTGGCGCCGCAGCAGCGGCTCCAGCCGCTCGCGCTCGGCGACCGGCAGCTGCTCGAGGGTCGCCGCCAGTGCTGCCCGGTCGGGCAGGGCGACCAGCCCGGCGTAGGTGGCGGCCGCCGCTACGACGGTGGTCTCGTCGGGGAGGGCCGTCCCCTCTGGCGGGCAGCAGTCCAGCTGATCGCAGGTATAGGACCACCATCGGCCGGCGCTGACCAGCAGCGCGTCGATGAGCCGGCAGCCCGCGCGCGCCGCCTCCAGCTCCAGCGCCTCGGCGACCCCGTGCCACGGCATCGGCTGCCCACGGCCTGGACCGCACTCGTCGTAGATCGCGCCGACCAGTTCGCCGGCACCGCCGCGGTGCACTGCGTCAACGGCGTCGGCCAGGGCGCTGCTCTCGGCGAGGTCGACGAGATCGAGGCGCACGGTGACGACCAGCCGGGAGCGGCACAGCCCGATAATGACCAGACTGGCCGCCGGGTGGAAACCGAGCAGGTACGGAACGGCCTGCAGCAACTCTGCTGGGCTGCCGATGCGCAGGACGGGATCGTCGGCGTCGAGGTCGGGGATGCGTTCCGTCGTCATGCCTCGAGCGTCGTCGTCGCAGCGGCGGCCGGGCAGGTCGACACGGGCGGCTGTGGAGGACCGATGCACCTGTGGACCGGGCGCCGGGAAACGTCAGTCGAGTGTGGTACCGCGCGAACTCAGTGCAATGTCCCCGCGCGCCAGCGTGCCGCCGCCGTGGTCAGGTCCGCCGCAACGCGCTCGTTGCGCGCGGCCCGCCCCAGCTCGAGTTCCGCGCGATCCCCGTCGGGCACGAGCTCCCGCCGCCCCGCGGCGAGCACCCGGAACAGCGCGGCGGCCCGCTCCAGCGCCACGGCGAAGTCGCCGCGGTACGCGCCGCCGAGCACGGCGTCGGCAACCTGCCGCACCGCGGCCACGTCGGCATAGTCCGCGACACCGGCGACAACGGCGTCCGCCGCCGCAACCGCCTCACCTGCGCGCCAGAACCGGGTGACGTCGGTGGCGTTCGTGTGGCACCACTGGCGCAGCAGGTACAGCGCCCAGAGCGCGCCCGGCAGGCTCACCGGGTCGGCGTCGCGCCACAGCGCGGCCAGGGTGTCCAGGCCGATGCGGTCGGCAAGGCCGACGAACCGCTCGTCATCCTCGGCGTCCTGCCGGCCGGCGTTCACCACCACAGCCGCGGTCGCTGCGGCGATCTCCGCACGAGACCCCGGTTCCGCTCCCCCGGCCGCATCGATGAGAGCCGTCAGGTCGGCGTGCAGCGCCGGGCGATGCGGCCGGTCGGGCAAATCAGCCATCGCCGCGCCACCTCTCCTCACCACTCATCCGAACAACGATACGGGGCCGCGGGCGGCTCGCAGAGCATTGCCGGTCGTATGCGAGAGCCGACCGTCAACGGGTAACCTTGTCCGTGGCGTCGGCCCGATCCATGGCCCCCGGTCCCACATCTGCCGCTACGAGCGGCCTTCCGCCCGAGAGGCGACCTGGCGGGCCGACGTCATCAACGTCCGCGGATGCGGTATGAACCCAGGGTGGGCGGGGACGGGAACGGCTGGGTCGAGTGCTCGCTCGGGCATCGACACTGGGGGCTGTTCGGCGCCGCCGGCCTGCTCATCACCGACGGGGTCCGCGTCGTCCTGCAGCACCGCGCGGCCTGGACCCACGAGGGTGGCACCTGGGCACTCCCCGGCGGCGCGCGGGACAGCCACGAGGACGTGATCACCGCCGCGCTGCGCGAAGCGGCGGAGGAGACCGCGCTGGATCCAACCGCGGTTCGCCCGGTTGCCGAGTGGGTCGACGATCACGGCGGCTGGTCGTACACCACAGTGCTAGCGGTTGCCGTGACGGAGCTCAACCCGCACGCCGCGAACGCGGAGAGCATCGAGATCCGGTGGTGGTCGATCGAGCAGGTGGCCGGCCTTCCGCTGCACCGCGGCTTTGCCGCCGCCTGGCCGCGGCTACGCGAGTTGATCGAAGCCGGTTGACCGCGCTCGGCCACCGAAGCCAACGAAGCTGCCGCGGGCGGTGGTGGTGCGCCGCGGCGTCGGCAACGACGTCAAACGTTTCGCTCGCCGGTAGCGTCCCGTCTCGTGCGCGTACTCCTGCCGCCCAGCGAGGCGAAAC